>JAAZMA010000192.1 GCA_012799055.1 Tissierellia bacterium | reverse complement strand
TCTTAAATGTCTATAAATATCCCTTGAAAATTTATCAGATTTGGAATATTTAATATTGTTTTCAAGTTTCTTTAACTCTACTTTCCCATCTATCATATCTACTATTATATAATTAGGTATACCTTCACTTTTGTTGCCAATCCACTTTAAGAATCCATTATATTCTAGTGGAGTGACCCTTACTGGTTTATCATCATAATTAATTTGAGTATAAGCATTAGATACATTGTATTGGGAAACTAAATCCAGCATTTCCCCCATTTTTCTACTACCTAGTCTTTGGGCCGTATCTCTATCTACAGTAGGTACTTGCTCAAATGAAGATTCTTTTATATCTTCTTCAAAAGAGCCATTTTCCCTTTCAATTAAATTTGCATATTTTTTTGAATGAAATATTGTCATAGAGGACAGTTTTAATATAATTAACAATACAAATAAAATTCCCGGTATAATGAAAATTTTATAATACTTTCGATTAAAAGCAGTTAAAATAATAGCAGTATATATTAAAATAATTATTAAATATACCCAGAACTCAAGAGAATGTAGATTAATTGCTGGTAAAAATATATACCATAAAATAAAAGCTAATAGTGGTATTGATAATATTGCTGCAATTTTAGCAAAGTTTACTTGTTTTTTCATAAAATTCTTACCTCCCTCTTTATATTGGTTTGGAAATACCATATTTCTTATTATACCATTTTATATTTGCTAGTAGGATAATTTTTTAAAATATAAATCTAAAAGTGCAAATTCAAGGAAAATCATTTATATTTATGGAAAAGGAAAAAGGCCACTTCCCAGTAGCCACAAGATATTCCTATTATAGGACTAAGTTAAATTATAAATTAATAAACTAATAAATAAAATTATTATACCTGATATTGCCATAAAAGCAGTGAATCTATAGCTTTCAAAAAGTATATATATTTCATTTCTAAAAAATTTTTCATCTTCTACTACATGTCTAGATAAATTATAGCTATGTCCTTGCATAATATTCCTTCCACCCATTGCAGCTAGTGCACCTAAAACAATTAGAAAAACTCCTAGATATTCTAATACTATTCTATATTCATATTCTCTAAATCTACTTATAACCAAAGCAATTCCCATGGTTAATAAAACTACAACCATTACTGCTAAAAAAATTTTAAAAATTACCTTCCAAACTTTTTTCATTATCTCCCCCCAGTTACATTTTCTTGGTTCTATTATATTATATATGTTCTAAATAATCTATATTTTTAGAATTTTTGTTATTGAATTTTATATTAACTTTTGGTAAACTCTATAGCACAGGCAACTAAAGACCTACAAGTAAAACAAAGGATGACTTTTAGTCATCCTAAAATATTTTTGTATGGTATAATTAAGGTATATTTTGAAAGCCAAATTGGGGTGCAAATATGGGAAAAATCAAGAAACATATACTATCTATAATGATAATTAGTATTACATCACAAATGTATTTAATGCTGTTTACCAATGGTTTTGCAGTTTCTGCTGGGATTATTACTTTTTTTATTATTTATTATTTCTATAGGGATTTAAATTCCATAATAACTGGTGTTTTTTCTGGTATACTTGTATGTCTATTAAGGGTTTTGGTTTCTATGGTCTATGGTGGAAACTTTCTTCCAGGGCTTATATCTCATTTTCCCGAGACATTTTTTTATATTGTAATTGGAGTTTCTCTTAGTTTTTTTATGAAAAAAGGCTTTTTTGACAATTTAGGTAAGGTTTTTTTGGCTGCCTTTATTACAGATATACTTGCCAATGGGACAGAAATGTTTATTAGGAATAAAATTGGAATAATAATTTTAGATTATAATATAATGGGAACCTTAACATTAGTAGCCCTTTCTAGAGCCTTTATTGTATGGATTATATTAAATGCTCTTAAATATTATAGATTATTGCTTGTAAACAAAGAAAATGCAGAAAAGTACAAAAAATTCCTAATGATTTCTTCAGGTTTAAAAACTGAAATTTATTTAATGGAAAAAAATATGGATTATATAGAAAAAGTTATGGCTGAAGCATATAATTTATATGAAAAAATTAGTAGTAATGAAGAAAAAGACACCTGGAAAGAAAATGCTATAAATATTGCAAAAAATATTCACGAAATAAAAAAAGATTATTCTCTAGTCCTCCATGGACTAAAGGATGTAACTGAAATAGGCATTAGTGAAGAGAATATGTACTACCATGATATTACAAATATAATTGAGGATGGAATTAAGAAACTTATTAAAGGTGAAAATATAGATGGAAAAATTGAAACTCAATTAGGAGAAAATTTTCTTACCTCTTCCCACTTTTACTTAATTTCCATTTTTAGAAATCTTTTGGTCAATTCAGTGGATGCTATAGCAAATAGAAAAAATGGAAAAATTCAATTTATCCATGAATCCAATGAAAATAATCATATATTTAAGATTATAGATAATGGTACAGGTATTAGTGAAAAGGATTTAGAATATATATTTTCCCCTGGATTCTCTACTAAAATAGATTATAATACAGGTAATATAAATAGAGGTCTAGGCTTAAGCATTGCTCAAGATATAGCTGAAAATAAACTAAATGGAAGTATTAAAGTTTTTTCAGAATTAAATACAGGTACAATGTTTAAAATAGAGATTCCTAGAACTTCCTTGGAGGTGAAAGAATAATGGATATTTATATAGTAGAAGATGATATAAATATTATAAATATATTGGAAAAAATTATTAAAGAAAGAAATCTAGGCAATGTAATTGGATTTTCTCGAGATGGCCTATCTGGAGAAAGGGAAATACTAGAATTAAATCCTGATATAGTATTAGTAGACCTATTAATGCCAGAAAAAGACGGTCTTAATTTAGTAAAAGAAATAAAAGATTTAAAACCCCATATTCAATTTGTAATGATTTCTCAAGTTTCATCTAAGGACATGATTGGAAAAGCCTATGAATATGGTGTAGAATATTTCATTAGTAAGCCAATTAATGCTTTAGAAATTGACAGTGTTATAAAAAAAGTCATTGAAAGAATTAAAATGGAAAGGGCTATAGAACAAATTCAAAAGCTTGTGACAATTGGGGATATAAGTTATAAGGAAAATCCTAATTATGAGAAAAATATAGAAGCAAAAATCCATAAAATAATGCAAAGAATAGGCATTATGGGAGAAGCTGGGAGTCAAGATATTGTAGATATTGTATCCTATTTGATTAAAAATGATAAATCTATGAAGGATTTTACTATTACAGAACTTTTATCTAAATATACGGATAATCCTAAATCTATGGAGCAAAGAATAAGAAGAACAGCAGCTATAGGATTATCTAATTTAGCCAATTTAGGCCTAGAAGATTATATGAATGAAATTTTTGTGGAATATTCCAATGGACTATATAGCTTTGAGCAGGTGAAATTGGAAATGGATTTTTTAAGGGGAAAATCTAAAAAAAGGGGCGCAGTAAATTTAAAAAAATTTATAGATGGAATGGCTTTTTATAGTTTACATGAATAATTTAGGGCATTAGCCCTTTTTTTATTGGAAATTTGTAATTTTTGAAATATAGATTGATACTTTTTGAAACTTTATGTAACCTTCCTTATATACTTTATCTATAGAAGTTTCAGTAATTATTTGAAAAATTAATATCTAAATTCATAGATAAAATTAAGCATTTATTTGTTATTTTGACTAATCTAATTTACTTCTAATTTTGACATTTTATCTATTGGATTAATAGATTAAATTTAGGAGGGGAAAAAATGAATAGCGATGCAATCCTAAGTTTCGCCAAAAGCATTAACGGAGTACTATGGGGTCCAATACTTCTTATAGCACTATTAGGAACAGGGATTATGTTTACTTTTAAACTTAAGTTTATACAAATAGGTAAATTAAAAACTGCTATTAAACAAATCTTTCGTAAATCAGAAAGTAAAACTGATGAAGTAGGTCTATCCCCATTCCAATCCCTAGCTACTGCTATTGCTGCCCAAGTTGGGACAGGCAATCTTGCTGGTGTAGCAACGGCTATGGTTTCAGGTGGACCAGGGGCAATATTTTGGATGTGGATAAGTGCCTTCTTTGGTATGGCAACTATTTTTGCTGAAGCCGTTTTAGGACAATTATTTAGAAAAACTGATAATGGAGAATTAGTAGGTGGACCTGCATATTATATTAAATATGGTCTAAAAAATAATTTCTTAGCTGGATTTTTTGCTGTATCTATTATTGTTGCACTAGGCTTTATGGGAAATATGGTCCAATCTAATTCTATGGCAGTAGTAATAAATAATGCTTTTAATATACCAACTATTGTTACAGGAATAGTAGTAGCAATTCTAGCTTATTTAATATTTGCAGGTGGAGTAGAACGTATAGGCTCTTTTACTGAAAAAATAGTGCCATTTATGGCAGCCCTTTATATATTGGGTACCTTAGTAATTGTGATTTTCCATTATGAAAATATTATTCCAGCATTTAAGATGATTATAAACGGAGCATTTAATACAAAAGCAGTTGTAGGTGGCGCAATAGGTGTTACAATTAAAGAATCCATAAGATATGGTGTTGCAAGGGGATTGTTTTCAAATGAAGCAGGTATGGGTTCCACACCTCATGCCCATGCAGTTGCAAAAGTTGATGACCCAGTACAACAAGGTCTTATTGCAATACTAGGAGTTATAGTGGATACTGGTATAGTATGTACCCTTACTGCATTGGTAATCCTAACAACAGGTGTAATGGGCACAGGATTAAATGGAGCTGAACTTACTCAGAAAGCCTTTGAAGTAGGGCTTAGTGGTATTGGCCCAAATATAGGAGGATACTTTGTAGCAATTACACTGTTTTTCTTCGCATTCTCCACAATAACAGGATGGTACTATTTTGGAGAAACTAATATTAAATTTTTATTTGGAAATGATTCTGTAAAATTCTATAGAATAATAGTACTAATTATGTTAATTTTAGGCACAACATTAGATGTGACCTTAGTATGGGAATTGGCCGATATATTTAATGCCTTAATGGTTATACCAAATTTAATTGCTTTAGTGGGATTGTCTAATTTAGTAGTAAAAGCTGTAAATGATTTTGATAATTCATATGAATTGAAAGGTAAAAAATTTGGAGTAGAACATTATTAATAGCCAAGACTAATTTCTTGTCTTGGCTATTTTGAATTGGAATTTATTAGCAATTATTCATCTTTTAAATGAAAAGCAAATCCCATTTTCTTTATGGTATTTAATATTTCTTGCCTTTTAGGATTTGCATTTTTAAACTTTGTAATCACCTGATTAGTGAAACTATCAACTCTTCTATTGGCATCTCTTAAATCATAATATGTTTGCATTTCTTCGTCGTAATCCTTTAATTCTTCTAAATAATTATTAAAAGTATTATATTGATTTTCAAAAACTCTAAACTTCATATCCATCCTAGGCTTTAGCTGTGGTTCTTGATTAGGATAGCCAATGCCAAGCCCTATAACTGGAAAAGTCAACTGGGGTAATTGTAAAATTTCACAAATCTTCTCAGAATCATTAAGTATGCTGCCTAAATAGACTGCACCTAATCCAAGAGATTCAGCTGCATTTACTATATTTTGGGCCATTAGGCAGGCATCTGTAAAGGATGAGAAGAAATTGTCCATGTCTCTAGCACTTTCTTCATAGGCATCTTTTTCTTTGGCAATTTGGGAATTTCTATATAAATCTACTATAAAAATTAAAAGTTCTGGTGCTCTAGCTACATATTCTTGATTGCATACCTTGGCGATTTCTTTTTTTATTTCACTATCTGTAATCCGAATAATTGAAGAAGCCTGCATACCATTGGCTGTGGCCGTTCTTCTACCAACTTCCATTAATTGTTGGAATATTTCTTCTGGTATTTTTTCCTCTGTAAACTCACGAATAGTTCGATGTGAAAGTTGCTTTTGAATCATTTCATTTGTTTCTCTCATTTTTTATCCCCCCTCATAATATGTATTTATATTATACCCATACATTGTATAGGCTAAAACGGATAAATGATTAATCCATCTACTAGCTTATTAATTATATTTTTTACGAATATAGTAGATATAATATGGAAATAATATATAGAGAAAAATATAAATAACAAATTTGAATAGGAGGATTGAATGTAATGGATACTTTGGCATTAATACTTGTTATAATAGGTGCTTTGAATTGGGGACTTATTTCACTTTTCCAATTTGACTTAGTTGCATCTATTTTCGGGGGTCAGGATGCTTTTTTAAGTAGAGTTGTTTACGGACTCGTAGCAATTGCTGGAGTTTATTCAATAAAATTTCTAATGGAAAGAAACAATACAAGAGTAAAAGAATAATTTAATCCATTAGAATAAAAACTGAATACTTTTACTTTTTATTAAGGCTGTAATATGAAATTAGATACACATTATTTTTTATTACAGCAATTTTTAATAAACTGAAAACCCTCTGATACCTTGAAAATGGGACTATTTCAAAAATCATACTTTCTGTATTTCTACCACACACCCCACAGTAGCTTGCTGCTAATCAGCCTTCGCTACGCTTGTCTTCTTGGGCAAGCCTGGCATGAGACGTGCATCTGCTTTTTAAGTCGTTTTACTGCCTCACAAGCAGTGTTACAGCTTCAACATGTGTCGTGTGTGGAATGTAGATACAAATTATTATCTATATCTTTTTTCTCTATTTCTAGACTAGTCTTAAATACAAATGTAATTGAATATGGATTAACAACTCCTTCTTCATCAATCTTCCCCACTAATATTTTATCTATTACTGTTTCAAAAATTTCTCTATCAAATTCCTCTAAAAACTTGTTATCTTCGAATAACTTTCTAAAGGCAGCAATTCTGTTTTTTAAGTCACCTTCCTCATTAACTATTGATTGCAATTCTTTTTCTCTAACCTTTACTTTTTCAAGTTCATTTGATAATTCTGCATATTTAGCTTCGAAATTTTCTTTTCTAAGTGTGCCTTCAAGGTAGAGATTCATTAAATTATCTATCTTTTTTTCTATTTCACTTGTTTTTATTTCTATCTCTTTCAACTTTTTAATTGTACCAGAATTACTAAGTGTAGTTTCTACATTTTTTATAAATTCCTCTGTTATCTGCTTGTTCTTGCTTATCATTAAATTAAAAGCATCTATGAATGTAGATTCTAAATCTTTTTCCGCTATACTCTTGCTGTGTGGACAATTTTTCTTTCCCTTTTTGATCGCTGTCACACAACTCCATGTAATCTTTTCATATTTTGTACCAGAATGCCATGTACGACGAGTAAAACTACTATTACAAAATCCGCATTGGATCAGACTGGAAAATGCGTATTTCCTACTATATTTTTCTCCTCTCCCTTTATTACTATGTCTTGCACTTCTTTTCTGTAATATTTCTTGTGCTTTATCAAAAACCTCTCTAGGGATTATAGGTTCGTGGTGATCTCTTATCCTATACATAGTCTCTTCTCCAAAATTCTCAAGCCTACGCTTTGAAATTGGGTCTACTGTAAATGTCTTACCCATAATAACATCGCCTTTATATTTTTCATTTTTTATGATTCTCCTAACAGAACTTTCATGCCATGTGCTATTACCATTTTTAGTTTTGAATCCTAGCTGTGTAAGTTCTTTTGCTATTGTGAAGCAACCTGCACCTTCTACATATCGTCTAAAGATATATCTCACTATTTCAGCTTCTTTTTCATTTATTGTTAAAGTTTTAGTTTCAGGATCATAATCGTACCCTAGGCAACCATGAAACCCTACTAACTCACCCCTTTTCATTTTCATTCTTAATCCTAATTTTACATTCCTTGAAATGCTCTCGCTTTCTGCCTGAGCTAAGGAACTTAGGATAGTTAGTAACATCTCTCCTGCCATATCTAATGTGTTTATATTTTCTTTCTCAAATAGAATAGCAACATTTTTATCTTTTAATAAGCGTACATATTGAAGTATATCTAGGGTGTTACGAGCAAATCTAGAAATGGATTTGGTTAGAATTAAGTCTATTTTCCCATCAAGTGCATCGTTTATCATTTGCTGAAAACCTTGCCTGTGTTTCACTTGAGTGCCTGAGATAGCTTCATCTGCATAAACTCCTACATATTCCCAATTTTCATTTGAATTTATTAAATCTTTATAATACCTTACTTGAGATTGGTAGCTTTCTAGCTGTTCATTACTATCTGTACTTACTCTACAGTAGGCTGCAACACGCAGCCTTTTGATTTCTTTAGAGTTTTTTCTATCTATCCTATCCAAAGATGCCTCAATAACTTCCACCTTATTATTGCTCATTCCCCAATCACCTCACTTGTATCTTTATTCACTATTAGCTTGATTTTATCAGTAGATACAATTCTAAGCAACATTTATTATTTTATATTTATCTTTAAGATATTGCTTAATCATTTTATACTCAGCCACACTTATGACTTTATTATTTAATAATCTTTTCAACATTGCTAATTGAACAGCATAACTAATTCTTTTATCCATGTATTACCTCCTTTTGTAAAAACCTAAATTTCTACAACAGAGAACTGCCCAAAATGCATAAAAGTAGTGAAATTTAACTAAGCATATAAATGGATAAAGGATCTGGCTCATATTAGGAACCAGATCCTCCTATTGTTTAATTCAATATCTATTTAGTACAACTATATGAGTTGCTTTCTATCTACATATATATTAGACCTGACTTAGAATCATATCTAAGTTGCTTCCATTTGCCTTCGCAATTTGGGCAAAGCCAGCTATATTTTTCAATGTGTTCTACATCTATTACTATTTCATTAATGACAATACTAGTTTCTTCATCGACTTTATTCTGATTGTCAATTTTTAATAGTATAGTATTAGTCCCACAATTATTGCATATTGATCCATAATAAATGTCACTCAATCTAACAACATTTAAAATTCTGTTACCATCATTTATAAATGATGAACCAAATTCACTCATTTCAAAGTTATTCGATACTTCTTTTTTATAACTCTTGACAATCTCGTTTATTTTTCTATCATTTCTTAG
>JAAZMA010000220.1 GCA_012799055.1 Tissierellia bacterium | reverse complement strand
TCTTGCAAAAATGGGATAGAAAAATATTAATTAAAGAAAGGATGAATTTTGTGAGTGCAAAATGTCCATTAAAGGAGATCAAAAGTCAGATAGAAAAGAAACAGGGACAATTAAACAAAATGATAATAGCAGATATAGATAGAGATAAATTATTGAAATACAGTGTAGAATTAGACAGACTTATAGATCAGTATTATTCTTTAGAATTAAATAAAAATAGGACCAAGTAATATGCATTTGCCCTATTTTTATTTAATTCCTTTTTTTAGACTAGATAATAAGCGATACATAGCACAACTATTGCTATTAAGATGCCTATAATCCAGTATAAAGTTTTTTTACGAACAAAGAAAAATTTCAACAAGACCACCTCACATAGCTACTTAATATAATCTATTTAAATCTAGCATAATATATGCCTATAATTTAACTCGAAGGTTTTAAAAATAATGAAATAATGATATATTATACTTAAGTAAAGGAGGAGATTTTTTATGAATGTAAAAATAATAAGTGATAGTGCCTGTGATTTACCAGAGGAAATAATAGAAGAATTAGACATAGATATACTTCCCATAGTTGTAATAAAAGACGATAAAGAATATTTAGACAAGGTGACAATAGATCCTAAGATTATGTATGATAATATGAGGAAAGGTGCAGTATACAAAACAGCTCAAATACCACCAACAGTGTTTCAAGAAGAATTTGAAAAAGTAGCTAAGTCAGGGAGGCCTACAATATATATAGCATTTTCTTCAGGGCTTTCTGGTACGTATCAAACAGCAGTTATGGTTAGGGATTCTCTAAAGGATAAATATCCAGAAATGGATTTAGATATTGTAGACTCTAGATCTGCTTCAGTGGGATTTGGAGTACTAGTCCATAAGGCTGGGAAAATGGCAAAGGAAGGTAAGAGTAAACAAGAAATATCAAAAATGCTAGATTTTTATGTAAAACATATTGAACATATATTTACAGTAGACGATATGGAAACCTTATTTAGAGGTGGTAGAGTAACTAGAACTCAAGCCTTTGTTGGTGGATTATTAAATATTAAACCTGTTTTAGATATTCCAGAGGATGGCACACTTCGTCCAGTAGAAAAAATTAGAGGGCGTAAAAAAGTATTAGGCAGAATGATTGAAATAATGGACGAACGAGGAGGCCATGCAGATTTAAAAAATCAAACCATAGGCATTAATCATGGAGATAATCTAGAAGGTGCATTAAAATTAAAAGAAATGATAGAAGAAAAATATGGCTGCACTGATTTTATTATTAATATAATAGGCTGTGCCATAGGAGCTCATTCAGGTCCAGGAACATTATCTGTTTTCTTTTTAAATAAAAAATACGAAGAATAAAAAAGTTTCAAAAAAGGTATGGACAAATCTAATCAATAGTAGTATAATATATGACGTTGGTTAGATTTGCACCTTTAGCTCAGTTGGCAGAGCAATTGACTCTTAATCAATGGGCCCAGGGTTCGAATCCCTGAAGGTGCACCAGTTAAACACAGACTTACAGAGATTTTCTGTAAGTCTTTTTTGGTTTGACGGGCATGTCATATGTTTATTTTTGTTATAGATATAAGATTCAAATTAATGTATAATAGAATAAAGTAATAAAGTTTTATGGCAAATT
>JAAZMA010000137.1 GCA_012799055.1 Tissierellia bacterium | reverse complement strand
GATACTCCCTTTCTATATACTGCCCATCCAAAGACTACTGCCAGTATTATAAACAATAGGGAAGATGTGGCTGCAGCTGGAGTTGAAGCAAAAGTAGATGCTACTATATTGGAGAAAGCCCCTACAATTAATAAAAGAGTTAACCAGGCAAATATTAAAAACAATCGTTTTCCCTTTTTGCCCATTGTATCATTAATTACTTCTCCAATAGACTTACCATCATGACGAATTGAAATAAATAGTGAACCAAAGTCATGAACTCCCCCAAAGAAAATACTACCTATTATTATCCATAATAATACAGGCACCCAACCAAATACTGCTGCCTGAATAGGTCCATTAATTGGCCCTGCTCCTGCTATAGATGAAAAGTGATGACCTAATAATACTGATGGACTAGTAGGCACATAGTCAATTCCATCATTGATTTCATGGGCAGGGGTTTTTCTACTTGGGTCTACTCCCCATTGTTTAGCCAACCATGCTCCATAGGTAGCATAAGCAATTATAAAAATTAAAATACTACCTATC
The DNA here is from genome assembly GCA_012799055.1 of Tissierellia bacterium. Lineage (GTDB taxonomy): Bacteria > Bacillota > Clostridia > Tissierellales > Tepidimicrobiaceae > JAAZMA01. The sequence goes on along the minus strand of JAAZMA010000137.1, from coordinate 10,032 downwards.
ATTAACAATAATGAATTCATAATAGCACTCCCTTCAATTAAAGTATTAAAGTGTTATGGACAGAATTAAAACTGATAAACCTTCTTGACCTCCTTTCCCTTTTTATTTGTTACTATATAATTATCCTTCATAGCAACCAAAATTAAACGAATATCCACCCAACCATTAAAACCAAAAGCAAAGCCCTTATGATATTTAAATTTTTCTATAAAATCTATAAATTCTTCATTAGGTTTATTTTCCACTACTAATACACCTGTTATAATACTAGACATATGGTCCCTATTAGGTTTTACTAAGGTATCAATTGATTTAATTAAAAAATCTGTATAATCTTCTAAATAGGCTTTATTTAAATTATTAAAATATTTAATAAAACAATATTCATTGTTTTCCATAGTGTCTATTACTGTTTTTTTTGTTAATATATATCTTTCAGTTTTCATATTAAATTTTCCAAACAAATCTATTTCATGATTATTAATAGAATAATCAAATATAAGATCAAAATTTTTCTCAAGGCGTTTTTTTATAATATTCAGATAATTATTAATGTCCATATTATCCTCCTTAGTCCTAAATTTAATTATATAACAATAATAATTAATAATGGGAATTTCAGTACAAGATGCAGAAAACATAGGATGAAATACAATAAATCAGGTTAAAATGCAAAATTAATTAATATTCATTAATTCTCTAAATTCTTTAGATTGACTTCTACTAACTGGTATTTTTATCTCTACATTTTTAAGCACCACATTAAAAGTAGAGTTAAACCAAGGCTCTATCACTTCAATATAATCTAAATTAATTAAAAAAGATTTATGGCTGCGGAAAAAAGTAGGACTATTAAGTTTTTCAGAAAGTTCCCCTAAAGTATAATTAACTTCAAATTTCCCCTTAGTACTAATAATTACAGTACTTTTGTCTTCTACAGTGGCATAAATTATTTCTTTTAAATCTATAGGAATTAATTTTCCATTATCAGAAGCACAAATTTTATTACTAGTTTCGTATTTTTTAGTTGCTACTTTCTCCATAGAATAAATGGCTTTTCTATTAAACTCCATATCCTTTCCTTTAATATTAGCTAAAATTTTTTCCATCCCTTTTTCTAATCTTTCTTCTGAAATAGGCTTTAATATATAATCTATAGCATTTACTTCAAATGCATCTAATGCGTATTTTTCATAGGCAGTAACAAATACTATATATGGACTGTGATTACTGTCTAATATTTTTCTAGCCACATCAATTCCATTTAATTTAGGCATTTGAATATCTAAAAAGATTAAATCTGGCTTTAATTTAGTATTTAATTCTATAGCCTCTTTACCATGGGAAGCCTCACCTATAATTTTAATATCTTGAAATTTTTCTAATATATATATTAATTCTTCTCTAGCAGGGGTCTCATCATCCACTACCAAAGTTCTTATCATTTATACCACCTCCTTTGGAATTCTCATTTTAACTATTGTACCTTGACCTAATTGACTTTCAATATCTAACCCATATTCTATACCATATTTACTTTTTAACCTATCATTCACATTTTTAAGTCCAATACTTGTGGAATTTTCCCCCTCAATAAATAATAAAGATAATGTTTCTTCACTCATACCTACTCCATTGTCTTTTACAATTAATTCCGTTTCCCTATCATTGTCCAAAGCTATTATTTCCACAACTCCTCCCTCTACCTTTTCAAAAATTCCATGTTTAACTGCATTTTCCACTATAGGTTGAAGTAATAGTGGTGGCAAGAAACATTCTATATTTTCAGGAATATTATATACAATCTTCAACTTGTCCCCAAATCTGGCCTTTTCAATTTCTAAATAAGATTTAATAGTTTCCAATTCCCTATACAAATCTACATCTTCATTATTTCCTTGTAAATTATTCCTAAAATAATTGCACAAATGTATTAATAATTTTCTAGCTTCTTCAGGCTGAGTTCTAGTTAAGGATATTACAGTATTCATTGTATTAAATAAGAAATGTGGATTTATTTGAGATTGCAACACTTTTAATTCCGACTTTGCCAATAATTCCCTTTGATAATCTATTTTACTAAGTTCAATTTGAGTTGAAAATAAATGACCAAGGCCTAAAGCCAATTCTGTTTCCGTTTTATTAATGGCATTTTCCTTATCTTTATATAGTTTTAATGTGCCAACTACTTCATCTCCCTCCATTAGTGGAATAATAATGGCAGATTTAAGTTGACAATCTTCCACATCACATCCTATTTCCTCTTTAGTATTGGCAACTATACATTCACCTTCTTCTAATACTTTTTTAGTTAAACTAGTCCTAATAAAGCAGCCTGTCAAATGATGCTCTTCTCCTATGCCTACATGGGTTAGTATTTTTTCTTTATTAGTAAAAGCAATAGCGTTAAATTCAGTCATATTCATGATTATCTTTGCTACTTCATAAGCAGTTTCTTCATTTAAGCCTTTTCTAAAATATATTAAAGTTTTATTGGCTATTTTTAAAGCCAATTGAGCTTGAAATGCCTCTGCAGTTTCTAAATCTTTAGATACTCCATAAATTATAGATACACATACTGCAATACCTATTCCATTGGCAATTATCATAGGTATTCCTATAATCTTAACCAATTCCCAGGCAGCTCCTAAAGGCTTAGAAAAAGTTAATATTACAATCATTTGCCAAACTTCAGCCAACATTCCAGCTATAAGGGCAAAAGCCCATTTATTTTCACATTTATCTATTTTTTCTTTTAAAAATCCAGCCATAATTGCCTCAGTAAAGGTGGAAAAGCCACAGGAAAAAGCAGTAAATCCCCCTATATCTATTAAAAACCTATGACCTCCTGCTATAAGTCCAGATAAAAAACCTACAAAAGGACCTCCTAATAATCCTCCAACAAAAACTCCAATTACTCTGCCATTGGCAATAGCCCCTTTAATGGGAATACCAGTATAGGTGCCAATAATCCCATAAATACCAAATATTATAGATAATATTATTTTGTCTTTCATACTTGTATTTTGTTTTACTATTAGTCTTCTAAAGGATTCAATCCTAGTCATAACAAAGGCCAATAGCATTATTAATCCTACACGACTAAATAAATTTTGAAAAAGTATTCCTAACAGTGAAATCCCTCCCTCTAAAGCCATAATTTACTATGTAATTCTATTATAAACTTAAATAGATTTTTTTCCAAAGTTTTTATATTTATTTATGCAGAATCATTGATATTAGTATATAATATATAATAATATATAATAAAATTATTATTTAATTTGTGGAGGACAATATGTATAGATTAAGTTATAAAGAAATACAAACTATTCAAGAAAATACTACAAGGAAACTAATTAAATATATAAATGATTTCATTAAAAAGGATAATTCACTAGATTCCATAGAATTTTATTATCCTGATTTTGATGATGAAAATACAATGATTGCTTTTAATGTTTGGGTTAGTATTGATTATAGAACAAATTATGGAAAAACCTTTATAGAACATATGCTAGAGGAAAAATCCCATGGATTAACCAATTTAGAAAGGGAAATCTTAAGAGAAAGAAACAAATCCTATGTATCCCTATTTGAAATACAAGGAATTAGAGGAGAATTCATTTATGTATTAGATATATTAACTGGTGTAAAACATAAAATTTGGGAACCTAATTTATCAACCATATTAAAAAAGTCTGATTTAATATTTGGACGAATTGGAAAAATCATAGAATATGAAGGATTTATAGGAAATATTAGTTTCCTCCCTCAATCTGCTAAGGATCCCTTTGTAGAAGGAGTATTTATAGACTATAATCGCACTAGATTTAAAGATTCTGAACTTACCATAGAGAAATATTTAAAATACTATAGTGTTAATCTGTATAAAATTTATACTGAATGTATATATGATGTGGTAGAAATGAATGAAGATATTAGTTCTATTTTATACGATGAATTAGATGAATTTGAAAGTTATTTATCTCTTTCTTTGCCAAGATTCCAAATTAAAAAACACATAAATAATTTAGTTAATCTATTTGAATATTACTTAATGGATGAAGAAATGACCCTATACGATTTAAACCAAATTAATATGGAGGAATTAATAAATATATTAATAGAAGATGGATTTGTTAATTGTCAATCTGAATTAAGTTCATATATAGCTACACTTAAAAAGTATTTAGGATTTTTGAAAAACAAATCTTCTATTTATGAAGAAGTCTATGAGGAGATTTTAGAAATATCTAAAAATATATTTATATATATAAATAAAATTCAATATATGGAAAAACCTTTTAATATAGATAGGAGCACATCCTCTAAAATAGCTAATTTATTAAATGAACAAGCTTTTGATTTTATAATGGACTATGAGAAGTTTATATTATATATTATGAATAAGCCCATGGAAACAACGAAAAAGAAAAAACATATTAAAAGAAAGAATTTACTAGAATTAAATGGAATAATGGAAAATCAAGAAAAAATAGTGAAAAAAGCTCCAAATCAAATTGATTTCCCAATGCTTAATTTATTTTATATTTTTTCTTTGGATAATGAATTAATAAAATTAAATGGGGATTTGTTAACATCTACCAAAAAATCTTCTCAGTACCTTTGGCTAAATGATGAAGATAAATATAATCTATTTCTTCAATATATATGGAGTGACAAGTTTTTAACCCATATAAATCCTTCTCTTCACAATGAAGTTTTAGAGTTGGTTAGAGAAGATATATTAGCTTTATTAAGTAATTTAGAAGAAAAGGCTAATTATAATTACTCTAAATTATTCCCTAAATCTTGGAAATACCCAGATTTTCTATTTACCTATTATGAATATTTAGAAATGATTGGCCTATTAAAATTCAATTATTATCCAAAAATAAATATTAGTATTACCCCCTTTGGAAAAGCAGTTTTTAGAATATTATCAGAGGATAATGATGATAATAATAATGGAAAGACAATTTCATTAATAGAGTATAAAAAAAACAGATAGAAATCTATCTGTTTTTTATTTTAAAAAATTTCAAAAAAACACTTGACAAATTTCATTATTGTTATTATAATAAAATTGTAATCATTCCAATTTTGGTTTCGTTACATAATATTGGAATGAATTAGGAGGGATAAGTATGAAAAAATCCAATGAGTGGATGATGGACTATTTAAGAGAACATAATATTAAACCATCTACTATTAGGATAAAAGTATTGGAATTTTTGTTAAATAATAGAATCCATCCTACAGTAGATGAAATATATAAATCTTTAATAGAAGATATCCCTACTTTATCAAAAACTAGTATTTACAATACTTTGGATTTGTTTTCAGAAAAAGGAGTAGTAAAAATATTGGCCTTATGTGAAAAAGAACTAAGATATGATATTGATACAAATAGTCATGGCCATTTTAAATGCGAAAAATGTGGGAAGGTATATGATTTCCCATTGGAAGGTAATTTGATTATTAAAGATGAATTAGAAGGTTTTAAAATTAATTCTGAAAATATTCATCTTTATGGAATATGTAAAAAATGTAATGAATAAATTTAAGGGGGTAAATGTAATGGAAGAAAAAAGAATGACTTTATTAGGTGAAAAGTTTCCATCTATGGAGGTGCCAACAACTCACGGTGTAAAAAGATTACCAGAGGACTATGAAGGAAAATGGTTTGTGTTATTTAGCCATCCAGCAGATTTTACACCAGTTTGTACTACAGAATTTGTAGAGTTTGCAAGAAGGGCTGAAGACTTTAAAGAATTAAACACAGAACTAATTGGCCTGTCTATTGACCAAGTATTCTCCCATATTAAATGGGTAGATTGGATAAATGAAAATACAGATGTTAAAATTCCATTCCCAGTAATTGCTGATGATATGGGTAGAGTTGCTAGTCAATTAGGTATGGTACATCCAAATATGGGAACCAACACAGTTAGAGCTGTATTTATAGTAGATGATAAAGGTGTTATTAGACTAATTATGTACTATCCACAAGAAGTAGGTAGAAATATAGATGAAGTATTAAGATCAGTAAAAGCATTACAAATTGCAACTGAACATAATGTTGCAGTACCAGAAAACTGGCCAAATAATTATTTAATTAAAGACCATGTAATTGTTCCTCCAGCTTCCAATGAAGAACTGGCAAATGAAAGAAAAGAAAAAATAGAAAACAAAGAATTAGAAGCCTTTGATTGGTGGTTTGTACACAAACCCCTAGATAAATAAAAATATACTTAGAAACTAAATTCTCTTTAGAATTTAGTTTCTAAGTTTTTTTATATTTAACTTTTCAAATAAACTATGCCACTAACTCACGACTGAAGTCACGAGTCTGCGTGGCATTTCATCAAAAAATGGTACCAATAAAAACATATCCCTGCCATATTCAAATAATCCTTATTGACTATGGATATACTTTATTAATTTAGTATAATAATAGTATATACTTATATATGAGGTGGAAAATTATGAAAGAAAAAAGATTAAATCATATAGTTAATAAAGTAAAGGATATGCCAGTATTACCAGGCAGAGTTAATAAAATAATAGAAATTACAGAAGACCCAGATTCTACAATACAAGATTTAGAAAAAGAAATATTAAAGGACCAAAGCTTAACATCTAAAATATTAAAGCTAGCTAATTCTGCCTATTATGGATACCCTAGAAAAATCAATACAGTATCTCAAGCCACCATATTATTAGGATTTCAAACTATAAAAAGTATGGCCTTAGCCTCAACAGTATCTAAAATAATGGCTGCTGAATTAAAGGGCTATGCCTTAGAAAAAAACGATTTATGGACTCAATCTCAAACCTGTGCCATTATATCTAGATATATTGCCAAAAATATTCAATATCCCAATCCTGAAACTGCCTATATTGGAGGCTTATTAAGAGATATAGGTAAAACCATATTAAATTATTATGTAGAACAGGAATACAATGCCATAGTCAATAAAGTAGAATATGGCCATATGTCTTTTCTGGAAGCAGAAGAGGAAATACTAGGATTTAATCATGCACAAGTTGGTGAAAAAATTGCAACTAAATGGAACTTCCCTGAAGAATTAGTAGAAGCTATAGGCCTTCATCATAGTCCTGAAAAATCTACTATAAATCCCCCACTAGTTTCCATTGTCCATATAGCTGATGCCATTACTATGATGATGGGAATTAGCATTGGTGCCGATGGACTTGCCTATAATTTCTCCCCTTTTGCATTGGAAACCTTAAATATTTCTACTAATGAAGTAGAACAATATATATCTAAAGCCCATGATTTAATTGTAGATGAAAATAGTTTTGATTTAATATAATAAAAGAGGGGAAACTCCCCTCTTGGCTTCTATCAGGTACTACATTGAGAATAAAAATGTATTAATTCCATTCCAATTTTTCTTTCATTTTCACTTAATTCTTCCGAATTAGCTATTTTATCTAAGTCCCTCCACATATCCTGACCTTCAATATTATAAACTCCCATATAATTTAGTGCATAGGCTATATCCTCTAACATTTCTGGAACTTGAGCTAATGCCTTTACAAATTCCATTTTATAATCTATATAGGCATTGGCAAGACTTCTAATATAAAGAAAGTATTCCTTTCCGAAAAAAGAATCCATTAAATTTATTAATATTAATATATCTTCTTTATTAGAAATATTTTGGCCACTAAGCCATTCCAATAATTCTATAGTGGAATTTTCACCATATAAATCTTCTAATTTATTGAAATCTAATTTACCCATATATTTTAATACTTGAGATATATCCACATTATCATTGGAATAAATGGCTTCCATTAACAATTCTTCCACAGGAGCTTCGTATTTAATACTTAATTCTTGAACCACCCCTTGAGATACTTTCCTATACTTAATATTGTCTTCATTGTCCCAAGAAATTCCTTCATAATCTGTATATTCATCTGCTTCCAAAAGAATTTCTATACTACCAGTATTTAAATAATATATTACTAAATCTATGGTGCCCTTTAGTTGTGATTCATCTGCTCTTTCTTTAAAATTTTCTACACCAATTAATAATTTATTAGAATCAGGAGAAATAACTACATTTCCTATGGTCTTTAAGCTAATGCTTTTTTCCATATCCCCTATGGGTACAATATAAGTAGTCTTAACTTTTTCCAATCCTTCATCTACTATAAAAAAGCTTTCATCTGGAGCTACTTTTAAATTATAAAAATTACCTCTAAAACCTTCTATGGGCTCCTCCAACTTTGTATTTTTATTGTATAATTTAACTTCAGTTTCCCCAATATTAATGGCTTCAATATAGACAATATAATTTTTAATATCTTTATATTCCAATACATTTTCCCTATCTGCTAAATTTACTTCCTTATTATTATAAAAAAATATAGCCCCTACTAAAATAATTATTACAATTCCAAGTAATATCCACTTCCAAGTTTTCATACCTATCCCCCTAGAATTCTATTCCCCGCCTTGCTTCTATTCCTTTATTATAATAATGTTTTACTTCTACCATTTCTGTAACTAAATCTGCCATATTTATTAGTTCCTTAGGTGCATATCTACCTGTAATTATTATCTCCATATTTTCGTCTCTTTTATTTAATACAGAGATTACCTCTTCCACAGTAAATAGTTTAAAGAACAATGCTATATTTAATTCATCTAGTATTACTACATCCATTTCACCTTTTTCAATTATTTCTTCACATATTTTTAATCCATTTTTAGCAATTTTAATATCCTCTTTTGTAGGCTCTTTTTCTATAAAACAATCCCTACCAAATTGCTGAATCTCAATATTTGGTAAATAATCTACTATTTTTAATTCTGAGTATTCCATTCCTTTAATAAATTGTCCCATAAATACTTTTTTCCCAGCCATAGCAGCTCTTATTCCTAGACCAATTGCTGCTGTGGTTTTCCCCTTTCCATTACCTGTATAAATATGTATCATATTATCACCCCATATACCTACAACACCTATATCTATGGCTTATTGATGTTTAATTTATAATATCATTATTCCTAAGAAAAATCCATAATTTGTTTGAGGAGTTTTGGACATTATGGTAATATATACTAAATATTAATAAAAATTATCATAGGAGAAGGTGTATGTATTGAATAAATTAGAAAATTTAAAGAAAAAGTTAAATAAACATAGGGATAAAAATTGGTTTATATTTTTAGATAAATTATTACATGGAATATTGGAAGATGAAGTCCCCGCTGTTGGAGGTCAATTGACCTATTTTTTAATACTTTCCATATTTCCCTTCTTAATATTTTTTCTTAATATTTTAAGTTATACATCTATTGCCCAAGAAGAAATACTAGAGAATTTTTTAATCGTCCTCCCTACTGAAACACAGATTTTATTAAAAGGCATCGTTAGAGAAATTGTTGGTTATAGTTCTGAAACTCTTCTCTCCCTAGGGATTATCCTATCTTTATGGACTGGTTCCTTGGGAATAACCGCTATTATAAGGGCAGTTAATAAGGCCTATGATGTGGAAAAAAGAAGACCCTATTGGAAATTAAAGGGCTTGGCAATTATATTTACCATAGCTTTAGCCTTTGTACTTATTATTGTATTATCTATGTTGGTATTTGGAGAAATAATAGGCCAAAAAATATTTGCTATATTTGGTGCCACCCATATTTTTTATCATATCTGGGAGTTTTTTAGAATTATTATTCCAGTTTTTTCTATGGTAATTATATTTGCCCTATTATATAAATTTAGCCCCACCCCAGAGGAAGGCCTAGATATAAAACTTAAAGACACTATACCAGGGGCCTTATTTGCAGCTATAGGCTGGATAATAACTTCTATGATTTTTTCCTTCTATGTTAATAATTTTGGAAACTATTCTAAAACCTATGGCTCCCTAGGAGGAATAATAATATTACTAATTTGGCTATATATTGCCAGTATAATGATAATTTTAGGTGGAGAAATTAATGGGGCTTATGCATATGTTAAGAAGAATAATGAGAAATAG
>JAAZMA010000287.1 GCA_012799055.1 Tissierellia bacterium | reverse complement strand
TCTTTTCCCATAGTATTTAATTCTTCAACAAACTCTTGATTTTTCCATTTAATTAGCCTCCTTTTGCTGTTTTAATGAAGAATATATATTAAAAATCCTATGTTTTTCCCAGCTAATACAAAATAGACTTTATCTCATTTCTAATTTCATTAAGCCTATCCATAGATTTGTTACCTAAGCTTTTGTCTTTTTCAATCTCCATATATGCATCAATTCCATCATTATATGAAATAAGTTGGTTTTCCATACAGTATTCAATTACATAGATTAAATCCTTGTAAGTCTTTTCGTAATCTGATGAAAATGAAGATGTTAAAATACTATATACTTCTTCATACATGGTTTTTCTTAATTTATCCTCTTCTTTTTCAATTAATTGATTTATTTCCTCTATGCTAGCTGTATTCAAGGACAAGTTTAAAACTTGACTATTTTCTTTTAAATGTTCGATTTTAGTAGGACCTGTAAGACCTGTAACAACTCCCTTATTCTGAATTGTCCATAAAATTGCTACTTGAGTTGGTGTCAAATAATATCTATTGTTGTTTTTTCTCTCAACAGTAAGTAAACCAATTTTATCATAGTATCTAAGGGTTTCAACTCCAATATTACATTTCTTAGACACCTCTCCTATTAACATAATAATCACCCCTAGTTTCAGTATATATACTAGAGTCAACTACAGGTCAAGGATATTTAATATTCTTTTCTTATTTATTTTATTAGATGTACATGCCTCAATCCCTAAACTCATATACCAACTATCTCTTAGGCTTATTAGCATAAGTTTTTGAATTTTTAATAGACATAAAAACATAATATCCATCTTCTTCCCAAACCCTTACTCCTCCAAATATTGCTACCATTTTATTCTTATACCAATCTTTCCGTTTCGTAACTATATACATTTTTCCTCCTACTTTTAGACGATTAAATCCTTTTTCGATGAAATGCTTAGGTACAGAAAAATCCACATGATAGGGAGGATTTGATAAAATTAAATCAAAGTTTGATTCATTAAAATCCTTAAACCCATCACTTTGATATACACGTATTCCCGATACTTCATTAATTAGTATATTTTCCTTTGCTAATTCTAAGGCTTTAGGATTAATATCAACCATTACAACATTTACAGGTTCAACAAACTTAGCTGCCAAAATACCTACTACCCCATATCCACAACCTAGGTCAAGTACTTTATCACCTTTACTAAATTCTACAAGAGAAAGCATGGATAATGTTCCTTTATCTATTTTATTAGGAGAAAATACTTCTTTAGATGTTTTAAATATAAGTTTTTGGTCTTTAATTATTAAATTAATCAATTTTAATACCTCTTATATTTATTATTTTTGTATTCAACCACTATCTCTTTGGGATTTCTTCCACTGCAACCATCGTAAATCTAAAACTGTCGCCTTTTCCCTTGTCATTATCTCATTACATGGAAAATCTTCACATAGTCCACAGTAATCAATTTTTTTATTATCTACGCAATCAAATGTATAACAGTCTCCTTTATTATGGGCTGTTCTACAGCCTGTACACTCTCCTTTAACATAAGTAGGGCAGCTGCCACAATAGAAACCACATTTTCCTATTAAGTTGTTTGTTTTAATTTTAGACATTAATATTCGCTCCTTTTGGCTTTACAAAAATTGCACAATTTATATTATCCTTTTCAATATTATCTTCCATTATTCTAATTTTGCTTTTTGATACATTCCTTAACGTATTATTAAAATCTTCTCAATGTATCTACCTCAAAAGTCCATTCTGGGGTTTTCAATTTTTCTTTATCTTTTAGTAAATACCAAGGACTCATATTTTCATCATTAGAATTAATAAGTATTTGGGTTTGTTGGGCTGGCATATAGGATTGAGCTATAATAAAGATTTTTTCATTGGCATCATTCATTGCCATATCTACAATAATAACAGCATGACCAGGGCTTCCCCCAATAATAAATACATCACCAATTTTCATATCTTCAATATGAACCCTATCCATTTCCTTTTCTAAGGACAAAGTTCCCGAATAAGCAAATACCATATCCATGAACTTTCTAAAATCCTCATAGGTATTTGATGGTTCAGTCCCTTTATAATAACTTGCATCATTTCCTTCCACTTTAATTCTGTATCCTTCCATCCACTTATTGTATTCTGCTGTAAAACCTGATACAAAATTGAATTTAATATCATCATAGCTTCCAATTGAATATAAGTATTCTCCACGTAAAAGCATGATAGCATCAGCACATTGATGAAGATCTCTATCCCCAATGTCTACATCTATTACACTATCGTACACTCCCTTTGATGGCTTTTCCCTACCATTATAATACAATGCCTTTTCTCCATATGGCTTTAACTTTTGATTTCTCAAAAATTCTTCAAAGCTACCTTTGTCTACCTCAACCCTTGTAAACCCTTCTGGAGTTGAATACCTGGTTCCAATTGTACTACCTTGAGGAATAACATGGCTAGTATTTTTATTTGCTTCACTCTTTTCTATTAAACTATGGCGAGAAGACGATTCTGAGTTGTTATCAATTGTTCTACAGCTGGTAAACAAAACTAGAATAATAATAAAAAAAATGCTAAGCTTTCTCATCATTAACTCACACCTTCTATACTATTGTCATTTCTTATTATTACAGAGCAAAAATAATCTATTGTATTGGTCATGTTTAGGATAGTAAATATCTTTATACTTTACAATACTAAAATAATTTTTCAATAATTTAGTCCATTCTTCAGCAGTCTGATTCCACAAAAACAATCCATCATCTAAAAAATTGTCTTCTATAATCTTAATATCCCACTCCTTAATTTGATCCTCTGTAAGGAAAGGGTTGAATTTTATTAGTACTTTCCCGTGTTTTTTAAGGATACGTTTTACTTCTGCTAATGCTTTAATAGCATCTAGTGGAATTAAATTATCAATTATATTAGACAAGATTACACCATCAAAGGAATCTTTGGAAATAGTTTCTAATATTTCTACCCCACCTACAGTAAAAGTAAAATTCTCTTTCTCACTTTCTTTTTGAATTTTTCTAGCAACTTCAATACCTTCCTTGGAAATATCAATACCTCTATGAAATTTTGTTCCTCTTAAATGGCACTTAAACAACCAAGCTCCACTACCACACCCAAAATCTAGTATAGAATCTGAATCCTCACAAAGCCAATCTAAGGCTTTATCTAAATCATCATGGCCTATGCTTTTAGATGTAATAGGATTTATATCTGCCTTACTAAATACATCATCCCAATAATTTATATTTCTATCATATGTTAGCATTGGAACCCTCCTTTTGCCACATACTATATAAAAAATTATAAATAAATCCGCTATATAAATACTTAGAAATTATAATTCATATCTCATAACTAATTCGTCTCCATCATCACCTTCTAGTTTACGAATAAAATCTAAACTCTTGTATAATTTCTCAGCAATATAATCATCCTCTATATAGCATAATTCTATAGCACTATATTGTTTTTCCTTTTTTATCATAGACAACCATAATTCCATTGATGCTTTACCATATCCTTGGCCTTGATAATTTTGATCAATCATAAATTGATCTAAAATACAGATAAGATCATTCCCTTCTTTAAGGTCCCTTTGCATAATTAATCCAATGGGATTAATATTATTGTATATTGCAAAAACCTTACTATTCTCTTTACGATATACAAACGCTCTAGCTAATATAGCAACATTTGAAGCTACAAAATTTTTTTGCTCTTCCTTAACTTCTAAGGCATTGATTTTTCTCCAATTATTGGGAGTAATTTCTTCAAAATGGATTTTTGTTTTTTCAGATTTCATTATTATCTACTTCCCTTTATATTATTAATTCATCAATAATTCCTACATGCTTTTAAACAATCCTCTATAAATCCATAAAAATTATCTAATCCTTTCCAATTAAAGAAAAATTGCTCTAAAATAATTGGAACATAAATAAAACCATAATCTTTATGTAAATTTGCATTTGCCTGTGCATTATTAATATCATCATGAAAAATGATCCAAATGGAAGCAGCTCTCATAAAATTTTCTTCAAAAACTCTA
>JAAZMA010000013.1 GCA_012799055.1 Tissierellia bacterium | reverse complement strand
TACCGCGACTAGTTAAATTTAGCAGGTCAAATCTGAAGAAATCTTATATTTTTCCATAAGAAGTCTTTTAATCTTAAAGTATTCTTGCTTGTTTATTAGCTTTTCACTTAATAATTGCCTGAGCATGGCAAGCTGGATGCTATATTCTAATATGTCCTTCATCTATTCTTCCTCCTTTAAAATTGTTACCAAGACTTTCTTTATTCTCATAGGACTACTTAAGTCCCCTATATATAACAGTGAAAATATAACCATCTTGATTCGCTATTTTAAAAAAGTTCTTGAAAAGATTAAATAAAAAATGGACACAGAGAAAAGAGAAAAATGTAACTTTGTAACTTGTAACCAAACTTTTAAAACCCTTAGAATCAGTCCAGTAAAAAAACAGAAGCGGATAATATCAAGGCTTATAGGGTACAGACTTTTATAACTTGCCTTATTTGAGAACTTTTGAAATCCTAGGTTACAGTTACGAACTCATTGTGCCTATTTAAAAGTTAATATAATATAAATTTGGTGTGAAATTTAAAAAACATATTGAGCAAGCACAGTAAGTGTAGACACACTTACGAAAAAATTGATGAAGCAGACCCTTTTAGGTTCGCTTTTTTATTCAATTTTTTTCTTGTTCCTATCGGAATGATTTAGGGGAAACCCCTAATACCCTGTTTAAAAATAATTATTTAATTCATAGCTTGTTATTCCTTGGTAGTCAGTCCTCTATTTCAAAAACTAAATAATATAATATTGAATTCAATGTACTAAGGAACAGATAAAATAACCTGCATACTAAAATTTTATTACAATCAATATTTGTTATTCCATTCCAATGTGCTAACTTATTCCTATAATTGAATCCAATCCTTGAATCACTTGTTCTTAAAAAATAAAATTGTAAATTTTTAATTTGTACATCACCTAAAATTTTACTCATCACTTCGTTATTTGGATTTAAATAATCCCCCATTGTCCCCCATTGATTAGATATGTATTCTTCATTTTCTTTAATATATTTATATGTTATTCTCATAAACTTCTCAGTTAAACTACAAATAAACATAGATAAACTATAACTTTGAGACTGTATATCATAGTCATCAAAGACTTCAGATTCAACAAACAGTTTCTCTATCATAATAAATAATAATCCTAAATCATGTGAAATCTCTTTGTCATCATGGGAAAAATTGTCTGCTATATAATTAAAAGCCATGAAAGAAGCAGAGTGCAGTTCGTCTAAAGCCTCTTTATCTTTAAAAATATTGAAAATAATAATAGAATGTAGATTTATTAATAACTCTAAGCTTTCTCTATGAGAAAAAGTAAAAAAATCATCAGTTTCTTTGTTTGTAGAAACAAAATCCATAATGGATAATTCCTTACTACCTAAGTGCTGATTTAATGAACAATAAAACTTATCTCCTTTTTTTGAATGAGTTAATGATATTAGTTTAGCATACCAAGAACTATCTGATTTTAAACCCCTTACCATTTCATCTATTATAATCTTAATATCATGACCAAAACTAGCACCTAGTTCGATCTTTGAGCCATGTTTTTTAAGGTGCTGATTAAGCAGTTTGTCTGCCTTTTCCATATGCCTCTCATATTCATTAGCTGCTATCAATCTTAATTTTCGAGTAAAACTATATATAACTTTAACTTTATCATGATTAATCATAATATTTCTTATATCAAGATTGCCTACTATTTCGTTTCCATAACCCATAATAACATCAATTGCATTTTGTAAATAATCTTGTAAATCCTTCTTTTCTCTTCTGTTAACTGACATTACTATTTCACAAATATCTTCTAGTCTATAAGTAATATTATTCCTTAATATATCTTTGCTAAAAAACATTTTTGCTATATCAGCATTTTTTTCTATTGTTTTTTGAAGACATTCATAGTTATCTATTACCATATAATAATGGTTTTGTATTAAATAAAAAAGGACTTCTTTTTTGATACCTCCTTGAAACTCAATAATTTTTTTTAGCGTTACTTCTCTTATATGGAAATAATCTTTATATTTTAAAAAAATATCCTCTATGTTCAAATTAATAAATTTTATTTGTTTCCCTTTATCAACTTCATGATAAATTGGTTTTAAGTCTTCGATTAAATTTTCCATTGTATTTTGATTATCCTGGTTAGTAATTATTGGAATTATTTCTTCCATCTTTATTATCTTTTCCAAAACAAGATAATCCACATAACTATCAAAGTTAAATTCTTCCTCATTTCTTTCTTTGTTATAATAACTTCTTAATAAATCTTCCCCCTTTATTATACTTTTTAGATCATGCTCCGTTCCAAAATCATTAACTCCATAATATTTAATATGAATATTATAGTCATTTTCTTTCATATAGCTTAATATATTTCCCATACTACCAGCCTTTCTTTAGGTTGTGATTTATAAGATTCTTTTCTAAAAAAGCGACTAAAATTTCTCTTAGCCGCTTTGGAATGTATTAAACTATTAATCTATCATCCAACCTATCATTAATCTTATCAACAATAGAGATAATTTCCCTAGCTAAGTCTAGCTTGTCATCAAATAATTTAATTACCCCACCTTTTTTATTGAAGGGAAATTCTTGTAAAACTTCTTTTTCAATAGAACCATTTTTAACTATATAATCAATAATATTATTGACAAAGTTTATCTGATCAGAGTTT
>JAAZMA010000178.1 GCA_012799055.1 Tissierellia bacterium | reverse complement strand
TTTTCAAGTATAACTTTAGCTGCTCCTTTTTCTTCAAAAGCTCTTGCATTATATTCTTGATGATTTTCAGCAGTATAGGCCTTAGGTATTAAAATAGCTGGAACCCCAATAGCTGATATTTCTGATAAAGTAATGGCACCAGCAGAAGTTATAACTAAATCTGCAATATTTAAACCTTTAGGCATATCATAAAAATATGGTAGTACTTGAATATTTCTTCCCAGTGTTAAATTCTTCTTTTCTAATTTTTCCATAAACTCCTTATAAAATCTCTCTCCTGTTACATGAATAATTTGCAATTCCTTATTGGAAATATTTTTTTCTATTATATAAACAAATGCATCATTTAACTTTTTCTGACCTCCACTTCCCCCAAAAGAAATAATAAGAGGAATTTTAGGATCTATGTTTAAATCTTCATAAGCCTTTTTAATATCTACTTCTACTATATCCCTTCGTATCGGATTGCCAGTCAATACAATCTTTTCAGGATATTTAAAATACTTTTCTGATTCTTGAAATGTAATCATTATGCGATTTACATATCTAGAAAGTATTTTATTTGTCATACCTGGAAAAGCATTTTGTTCATGAATTACAGTGGGAATCCTCTTTTTAGCTGCCTTGTAAACTACTGGCCCACATACATAGCCACCAGTACCAATTACTATATCTGGTTTAAATTCATCAATAATCTTTTTAGAATCCATAAGTCCTAAAAATAATTCTTTCATAGCTACAAAAGATTCTTTATTGATTTTCCTTGGCATTCCCTTAACTCGAATAGTTTTAAACTCAAAGCCTTCTCTTGGTACTAATTTTGCTTCTAATCCCTTCTCTGTACCTACATATAAAATTTCTGCATTGCTGTGTCTCTTTTTTAATTCATTAGCTATACTGAGTGCTGGATATATATGCCCTCCAGTTCCACCTCCAGTAATTAAATATCGCATAATTTCAACTCCTATCACTTTTTTACATATCTAGATATATTAAGTAATATGCCTACAGCAGACATATAGATTATTAGCGAAGTTCCTCCATAAGATACTAACGGTAATGGTATACCGGTGGGAGGGATAGATGAAGTTACTACACCAATATGAATTAAAGTTTGAATTGTAATTAAAGCTACAATACCTGAAGCAAGTAGTGTTCCAAATAAATCATCTACATTTAATGCTACTCTAATACCTCTCCAAATAAGTAGAAAAAATAATATTATAACAAACAACGCACCTAAAAACCCTAATTCTTCACCTATAATTGCAAATATAAAATCATTATAAGGCTCTGGAATCCAAAAAAACTTTTGTCGGCTTTTACCCAAACCTAAACCAAATAATCCACCAGAACCAAGTGCATATAGTGATTGAACTGCCTGCCAACCTGTATCAGTAGGGTCTGCAAATGGATCCTTAAAACTTGTAAGTCTTCTCATCCTATATTTGTGTTCTTCACTAGTTATGGCCTTAATTAGTCCCAAAACTGCTAATACCATTAAAGCAGCTAAATGATATATTTTCATACCTGCTACAAATAAAATACTAACTAATGTAGCACCCAAAGTAACAGTGGTTGATAAATCCTTTTGTAAATATATCATACCACAAGATAGGCCTATTATAAGCAAAGCAGGTATTAGACCATTGAATAGATTCCTTACTCTATCCTTTTTTTGTGATAAAAATGAAGAAAGGTAAATTATGGAACCTAATTTAATAATATCAGAGGGCATAAAAGTCATAGAACCAATCTTTACCCATCGCCTTGCACCTTTGAAATCCTTTCCCAAGGGAGTAAATATTAACATCCCTGTTAATATTGATACTATAAATATAAATCTAGACATTCTATTTAATCTTCTATAATCAAAATTCATAAAAAATAGTAAAGCTATAGTTCCTAGACCTGCTGCAAATAGTTGCTTTTTTAAAAAATAATAGCCATCATTATATTTTTTAATTCCCTCAGGCCAAGAGGAACTAAATACCATTATTATACCTACAAACACTAGGAGTAATGTCGCTAAAAGTAAAGTAAAATCAGGAGCTTTTTTTATATCCTTTTTAGCCATTATTCTCCTCCCTTAAATTTAATACTAAATTTCTAAAATTATCTCCCCTTTCTTCAAAGCTAGAATACATATCCCAACTAGCACAAGCAGGTGAAAGAAGTATATTGTCATTTGATTTTCCTAATTTAAAACTAGTTTCTACTGCTTCTTTCATATTTTTTACTAAAAATATATTTTCAAAACCATATTTAATAGCAGTGTCCTTTATTTTTTCTTTAGTTTCACCTAATAATACCAAAGCCTTAACCTTATCTTTAAAAGATAAAATTAAATCATCAAAATCTGTCCCCTTATCCATTCCACCTGCTATTAAAATAATAGGGCTATTTATAGCCTCTATGGCTTTTATACTTGCATCTGAATTAGTTCCCTTAGAATCATTATAAAAATTAATTCCATTTATTGTATCTATATATTCTATTCTATGTTCTACTCCTTGAAAACTTTTAAGTACTTCTTTTATAATTTCTAAATCAAGACCCATAATCCACGCTATAGCAATACTCCCTAAGGCATTTTCCAAATTATGTTTTCCAGGTAGCATTATTTCATTAGTTGCAATAACTTTTTTAAGCTTTTCTCCATCATTTATTAC
>JAAZMA010000092.1 GCA_012799055.1 Tissierellia bacterium | reverse complement strand
GAGAGAAAAGGAGAAAAAGCTATACTATGTTACCAGAGGTCTTAAAACAGCAGAAAAAGTAAAAGAAGGTCATCTCTCAAGCGACCAACTCGATAAGATAACCTTCAATTATGAAAATGATTATGTTAAATTGCTA
The DNA here is from genome assembly GCA_012799055.1 of Tissierellia bacterium. Classification (GTDB taxonomy): domain Bacteria; phylum Bacillota; class Clostridia; order Tissierellales; family Tepidimicrobiaceae; genus JAAZMA01. Next base: position 1,687 of record JAAZMA010000092.1, on the reverse strand, counting down.
GACCTCAACGGTATTGAGTATTTAAAACTTTGTAACGAATTAAATATATTATAACATTATAACATTATAACATTATAACATCAATATTATTTAGATTCAATAGAAGGTATAGACTATACAAAAATGTAGTTTTTTATACAATTTTGTATGAATTATTTAGATTAAATAGAAGGCATAGACTTAAAAGGGGGTTCCCGGGGGTCCCCTTTGAGGCTGTGCCTTCTATTTATAATAAATATTATGAAATTATAATAAATATTATAAATGTTCCACGTGGAACATTTTCAACTGTAAAATAGGTATTGATTTAATATTAAAAGTAATATATAGTTATATTTGGAGGTGGTAAGTATGAAAAAGAAGAATGAACCAGTAAGATTAAATTTGCAAATGTCTGAAGAAATAATAGCATTTTACCAAGAATTGGCGGAAGAAATAGGGATTCCAAGGTCAGGGGTAATGGTTATGGCTTTAAAGGCTTACATGGACCAACAAAAGTCTTTAAAAATGAATGACCGATTTGAGTCTTGGGCTGAAATAATAGAGCAAAATAAACTTAATACCAAAGATTGATATTTGGAAGTGCCTTTCTTCCGAATATCAATCGCGGTAGCGTCAAAGGGGGTATGGTGTTTCAGCTCAAGAAAGACCTTTTTAGCCCCTGCGACTAGTCTAGTAAATTAAAACGGGGGTGAGAAGGTGGAAAAACTGGAAGATACAAAAAAATATAACCATTTGGAAATAAACGGAGTTATATTTGAAAGGATACAGATTTTTATACGAGAGAATTATATAGAATTGGTTGATTCTTGGGGTAAAACTTCTGCAAAGATATATAAAAGGGATATTAAAACAGTAAATATCTAGTTTCTTCTTATACTAGACAAGGTATCACTTAACGGGGAATATGTAAAAAGTAGGTGAGAAAATGGCAAGAAAACAGTTAAATTATCAAAGTGTTTTACTTAATGATTGTTTTAGTATTAAAAAGTATAATGATGATTATTACAAATTAATCTATCATAAATATCCAATTAAAAACGGTGGTTTTGAATTAAAAAAACCTAATGTAGAAATAAGTCGTAATGTTAATGATGAAAAGTTAGACAATAATCTTTCAAGGGCAAAATCAAAAGTATTTGAGTATGCAGCATGTAATAATTTTGATTATTTTATAACACTGACTTTAGATCCAATTAGATATAATCGTTATGATCTGTCTAAGTTTATCAAGGATTTAGGGCAATATATAAGAGATTTACGCAAAAAAACTGGTGCTGATATACAATATTTATTAATCCCAGAACCTCATAAAGATGGGGCATGGCATATGCATGGATTAGTTAAAGGTTTCCCTGACCAGGAATTAGAATTATTTACTTTGCAAGACAAATTGCCATATAGGGTGTTAGAATTAATAAAAAATGGTCGTCAAATCTATAATTGGACAAGTTATGCTGAAAAATTTGGCTGGTGTACTGTTGAAAGGGTAAAATCAAGAAATGCAGTCAGTAAGTACATAACTAAGTATATCTCTAAGGCTCTTACAGTTGATTTTAAGAGAGAAAAGGAGAAAAAGCTATACTATGTTACCAGAGGTCTTAAAACAGCAGAAAAAGTAAAAGAAGGTCATCTCTCAAGCGACCAACTCGATAAGATAACCTTCAATTATGAAAATGATTATGTT
>JAAZMA010000312.1 GCA_012799055.1 Tissierellia bacterium | reverse complement strand
ATGGATTAAATTCTTCATTTGATACTGAATTTAACAAACTGTCCCTTGAAAAATTACTAAAGTCCTTAGCTATATCTGATGCTGCCATAGGGCCATGGAAGGTTACAAGGTCTGAAAACTGATTAAATGCAATATGAAGAGCAGTTATATCGCTATACCCAATAAATACCTTTGGATTATTCTTAATCAATTCATAATCTAATAAATCCAATATACGAGGAGTTCCATACCCTCCCCTTAAACATATGATTCCATCTACATCTTTATTGCTAAACATACTAATTAAATTTTCTGCCCTTACTTCATCTTCTCCAGCTAAATAGCCATTTTTATCACAACAGTTTTTACCTACGATTACCTTAAATCCCATTTTGGTAAGTTTCTTATATGCCTTTTCAATCTCATCTTTGTCTGCAGGGCTTGCAGGTGCAACTATTCCAATAGTATCGCCAATTTCAAGTTTTTTAGGTTTAATCATTTTGTCCTCCTATACTATATTAAAAGAATATTTTAGAAATATAAACAGCTGTCAACATACCAGCTAAGTCAGCTAATAATCCAGCAGGTACAGCATGCCTTGATTTCTTAATAGATACTGTCTATATATTAAATATTATAACAATTCTAATATTCCTTAACAATTAGACAAAAACATAAAAATAAAGCTACATTTTCATGATTAGACATAAAAATATAGCTTTATTTAAATTTTAGTTTGTTATTTAACACTTAATAGTCCCTTTATTTTCAAACCCATTTGTAATGCAAATAGTCCTTCTGTTTCTTCTACAGAATAACCCGTTATCTCTTCAATTCTATTTAATCTATATCTTAATGTTTCAACATGAATAAAAAGTCTGTCAGCTACTATGGATTTTTTAAGATTATATTTAAAATAAGTTTCTAAAGTTTTTAATAATTTAGTTCCATTATTTTCGTCATATTCTTCAAGTTTTTTTATGGTTTTACTATAATGTAACTGAATACCATCATCATCTTTTAGAGGATATATTAGCTTAATAGTATCTAAAGAATCATAATATACAACATTGCGATTGCTGAAAAAATTTGCTAAATAGGCTTCATCATATACTCTTTTAATACTTTTAATAGAATTATATGGTTTAGAAATACCTATGGAAACAACCAGTATATCTTCACATGTATTAACATGTTCCATTAGATTGGATATTAAATCTTTTAAATATTCCTTAGTATCCACTTTAATAAAGACAAATATATAATTATCTCTACTAGTTGATAAATAGTGATTTTTGCCAAGCATATTATCAAAACAATTGTAGATAATAAACTCATAATTCTCAACTTTTGTATCTTTTTTAGGGCAAAGTTTTACGCAAATCCCATAAACAAAGCCCTGACTATCCCAATTTAAATTTAGTTCTACATTCTTATAGAATTCATCAGGAACCTTATTATTATTTAACATTATATCTACTAAAGTTCTATTTACTCTTGTTTGAGCAAGAATTGTTTTACTATCTCGTTCTAATTTTGAAGTAATAATTGAAATTCCATATTCTATTGATCTATGTGAAAGTTTGTCCAATTTATGATCATTAATAATGTACACATAGGCAACAACCTTATTGTCAACCTTTATTGGATAGAAGTAAATAGAGGAATCATTTAAATCTTCATTAACAGTACGGTTCTTAATAGTATGGTTCTTAATTTGATTAATAAAGTCAATTCCTTTTTTATTGAAAGGACTAATGGGAGATAGTCTATTAAAATTACTAGGATTTATTATATTAAAACATGTTAAGTTTAATATATCATCAAATAGAAATACATTAGAATTAGATAAGTTTGATAAAGTATATATAATCCCCTCTATATCTTTATTTTCAAAAGATAAATTCATCAATTTTTCATAAATATCATTTAATTTTAAAATATATTCATTTTTTTTATAAAAAAGCATATCATAAAAACTAGATATGATTTCAGTATAAATTACATCACTTGGAATTTGTATAAGGGGAATTTCAAATCTATTAGCTTGGTCTATTAATTCTTGGCTAATATCATCAAAGTATCTATTTTCTTTTATTGCAATGGCAGATACTCCTTTACTATGTGCATCAATTAACATTGTTTTTTTATATTGTTCATTGTTTACAAATGCATAACCTGTGGTCATTACAAACTCTTTTCCTTCTAGCCAACTGATTCCCGTAGGTGTTTCAAGTGCTGTAATATGCTTACATCTTTTTTGAAGACCAGCCTTTCCACTCAGTAGCTTATATCCTTTAAGCACAGGAAGATTAAGCACTTCTTCAACTGATAAACTGTCTTGTTCATAGTCTTTGTTTCCCCTTTTCATATTTTCTATTATATTTTTTATATCATCATTCATCTATACCCTCCCTCCCTTTGAATATTCATAGCCCCTAAATATAGTCTATAATTATAATCAAAGTCTTGTTTCCTACACATTATACTATATTAGTTCTAAAAAACTAATAAAATCATTATTT
>JAAZMA010000310.1 GCA_012799055.1 Tissierellia bacterium | reverse complement strand
TTAACATGTAATCCTACATCCCAAGTAGTTTTATAAGCACCTAATCTTTCTATTACAAAAGCTGTTGCCTGTGGTACTACTCTAATATTTGTTATTATTCCTATCAGTATAATTATGAAAATAACTCCAAAAAACCAACCCATTATACAAGCCCCCTCTCTTTTTCTACAACTACCACTTTTACACCTTCAATATCCATAACTTCCACCATCGTGCCTTCTTTTATGGTACCTCCATTCATAGACTTTCCAGTCCAAATTTGGCCATTTATCTTTACTTGGCCTGGAGATAGAGAAGTTATTTCTTTTACTACTTCACCAGTTTTTCCTATGAACCTATCTGCATTGGTTTTAACTTTAGGAGATTTAATAAATTTCATTAAAGCTGGTCTAAATATAAGAAAAGTTAATATAGAAGTAACTATAAATCCAATTATTTGGCCTGTCAATAATACTCCAAAATAATCTAGAAGAATTGCCACCAATGCACCAGCAGAAAACCATATGCTTACCAAAGACAAAGTAAATATTTCAATAATAAGAGTTACTATAAATATTATTAACCAGTGAATAATAAACACCTCCTTTTATAAAAATTATATAATGTATATTTATTATATACCCAGTTTTTTTATGATGCCACTCTAATATTTAAAATAATAATTATCGCAGCTTTATTCCATCTTCGATAAATTCTATTTTTCCCATTTTTAATAGTCTTCCTACTGCTCTTTTAAATGCAGATTTACTCATATTTAATTCTTTTCTAATAAGTTTTGGAGAGCTATAGTCATTTAGCATTAAAACTCCACCTTTTTCTTCAAGCTTATTTAAAATATATTCTGCATCGTCTTCCATTTCTATATAAAATTTATCCCTTAGACTAAGATCTAATTTTCCATCTTCCTTTACATTAGTCACTCTTAAATCTACCACTTCTCCTGGTACATAGACACCTATTAATTCCTTTTTAGGAATTAGTCCTTCGTATTTATTGTCTACTGCTACAAAGGCTCCAAACTCATCATTTATGCTGTAAATGGTTCCCTTTACCCAATCTCCTTCCTTATATGGAGAACCGGATTCTAAGAAATCTTTGATTTTCATAGTACCGCAAAGTCTATCAGATTTATCTATATAAAGTCCAATTAAATATTCCCTTCCCTTTTCTAATTTCATAGATTGTTCTTTGAAAGGTAAAAATAAATCTTTTTCCAAACCCCAATCTAAAAAAGCACCTATTTTTGTAATATCTACTACTTTTAAAAGTCCTACTTCTCCTAATACTACTTTTGGTCTTCTAGTAGTGGCAATTAATCTCTCCTTAAAATCCCTATAAATAAATACCTCTAAAACATCTCCTACTTCTGTACCTTCTGGAACCTCTTTTTTAGGTAATAATACATCCTTATCACTTTCTTTGCTATTCTCTACATTTAAAAATACTCCTACGGATGTATCTCTCTTCACTTCCAATTTTTGCATTCTTCCAAGTTCTATCATTTTTGCACCTCACTATATTATTCTAATATAATTTTACCACATATATATAGTATTCCAAAGGAAAAAAATAAATAGCCCAAAATTTGAGCTATTTATTTTAATCTATGATGTCAATTATTGCTGAATCCATTGAAGGTAAACCTGCTTTGCACAATTCTCCTATATTTCTAATAGTTTCTTCTATAGAATTTCCTACTATTCCAATATTTGGTTCTGGCATTATATTTTTATTTGCTAAATAGGCAGAAATTACTGCTTCTTCGGCAGATGTGGATAATTTTAATGCACAAGTTTCCTTGGCTCCATCACAAACCATACCAGTAAGATTTGCCAACATATTATTGCAAGCTCCACTGATTTGTTCTAAATTGCCTCCAAGCATCCAAGAAATACCTGCACTAGCACCAACTCCTGCTGCTATACCACAGCCACACATATATGATAATTTGCCAGTAAAAAGCTTTACATATTTATTTATAATGTGGGCAAAAAATATTGCTCTAATTAATTTTTCTTTTTCTATATTATTTTCCTCAGCAATTACCATTATAGGTAAAACTACCCCTAGGCCTTGATTTCCACTGCCTGCACTAGTCATTATAGGACAAGTTTCTCCACCCATTCTAGTATCTGCAGCTGCAGCTGTTAAAATTCTAGCTTTAGTGGCTCCATTTAAATTTAAT
>JAAZMA010000113.1 GCA_012799055.1 Tissierellia bacterium | reverse complement strand
TGAGAAAAATATACCCCAAAGGAATAGGTTCCAAAATTCTTTAATGCATCATATTTTCCTACCATTTTTCTAGTTAGCCATATGAGAACTGGCATAGTAAATATGGCATATATCATAGTATGTGGTCTAATGGAACCAAATTTAGAATATAGATCTCTATTTCCATTACTTAGAATAATATAATATACATGTCCCACATAGAGAAGCATGGAAATTATATATCCAACAAATATTTTTTTTATATTATTTTCAATAAAATCCACCACTTTTTCATAATGGATGCCTATTAAACCTCCTGCTATAAAATAAAAAGACCAACTGAATAAAGATTTCCAATGATAACGATTAAACATTCTTATTATCCCTGTTGCCTTAGGATTTTTAAAATAATAGCTATATATAAGTATGCTGCCTTGAAATATAAAAAAGAAAATAAACACTTTAAAAGGACTTTCTTCCATAGGTTTTGTCAAATACTTTATAAGTAAAGGTAATACTATATAGAATTGAAATATTAAAAATATAAAATATAGATGAGAATAAGCCTCTCCAAATAATATGGCTCTCCAAAAACCTCTTAACTTTTCACCTGTTAAGGGTACATTCTGTGCAATATGAGGATAGAAAAAATAAATAGTAGACCATATTATATATGGTACTAAAATAAATTTAATCTTCTTGGTATAAAATTTTTTAGTATTAAATTCATCCATAGACCTATAATTGTAAAACAGTACTAAACCTGAAACCATCATAAATATAGGACTACCAAATCTAAAAAATTGATTTAAAAATACAGCCAAATACATGGCCTTTGATCCAAATTCTGAATAAATTGCAAAACCAGCTGTAGCATGGAGAATTAATATGCCCATGGCAGCTATAGCTCTTATGTAGTATAGTTCTTTTATTTCCTTACGTCTAGCCATTTGAATTCCCTTTCTAATTTTTTGTTTATTGTTTCATACATTATATCACAGTTTCAGCCAAAAAAAGAAAATGTTTCACATGAAACATTTTCAACTTTTAGGTATTTGAATTGTAACTTCTACAAAATCACCTTTGTCCTTTTCTTTATATTTTGCATCTATTCCGCTATCTTTTATTGCTGCATAAGCTTTTTTGATGGTATTTAAATATATTCTAGTGCTAATTAGTGCTTTTATATTTTGTTTGCTTTCTTTTTCTTCTGTTGTTACTAAATCACTAAGTATTCCATTTACTAATTCTTCAGTTTTACTTACATTTAAGCTGTTTTTAATTATTTTATCTAAAACTTCCCTTCTTAATTCATCATCTGGAAGTTTTAATAGGGCTCGTCCATGTCTTTCTGTTAGATCATATTCTATTAAATCTCTTTGAATGTCCTCTGGGAGTTTTAATAATCTTAGTTTATTTGCTACGGTAGATTGAGATTTTCCCATTTTTTCTGCTATTTCTAATTGAGTAAATCCATGGTCTATTATGAGATTATTAAAACCTTCAGCTTCTTCAATAAAATTTAAATCTTCTCTTTGTAAATTTTCTATTAATGCTATCATTGCGGATTCATTGTCTTTATATTCTAATACAATTGCTGGGATTTCTTCTAAATCTGCTAATTCTGATGCCCTAAGTCTTCGTTCTCCTGCTATTAGTTCATAATTATTGTCTTGTATTCTTCTTACACTTATAGGTTGAATTACTCCAAAAGATTTAATTGATTGACTTAATTCTTCTAATGATTGTTTGTTAAAATCCCTTCTTGGTTGATATGGATTTGGCTTGATTGATTTAATTGGAATATTTTTAACTTCCATTTCCGTTTTACACATCATAATCCCTCTCCCCAATCTATAATAAATGTATTATATTCTATATTCTATATATTGATGGTATTTCCTTCTTATTGCCCAAAGTTTTTACCGACAAATTCTTACTAATTACAAGGGTTGTTTTCTAGGTTTTCCTCCTCCCCTAGGATATTTTGTCGGAGTTTTTTTTATTTTTTCTATTATTATCAAACTATGGGTTATATCTGTATCTGGAATTTGAATTTTTTCTACAGATTTTATTTTACCACCTAATATTTCTATAGCTTTTTTTCCTTCATTTAATTCTTCGTCTACATCTGGTCCCTTCATAGATATAAAATGTCCACCTACGTTTACAAAGGGTAATGCATATTCAGAAAGAGTATCTAAAGAAGCTACAGCTCTAGATATAGCTACATCATACTTTTCTCTATAATCCACATCTCTTCCTAATTCTTCAGCTCTTCCATGTATAGCCTTTATATTTTTCAATTTAAGTTTTTCAATTACTTCATCTAAAAATCTAATTTTTTTATTGGTACTATCTAATAATACCATGTCTAAATTTTCATTCATAATTTTTAAAGGTATGCCAGGAAATCCTCCTCCAGTACCTATATCTATTACTTTAAGTTTTCCTTTAAATAATTCCGCTTTGAGGGGTATTATACTATCTATAAAATGTTTAATATCTACTTCTTTATCTTCCGTAATAGAAGTTATATTGATTTTTTGATTCCATTCCTGTAATAGTTCTTTGTATAATATAAATTTCTCAATTTGCCCCTCATCTAAATCAATATCTAATTTTTTTGCTCCATCTATTAAGGTATTTACATTAGCCATTCTAAACTCCTTTCTTTTTCCTTCGTTTTTGCTCCAAATATATCAATATTACATTAATATCTGCAGGAGATACTCCAGAAACTCTAGATGCCTGGCCTACAGAATCTGGTTTTATTTGATTTAGTTTTTGCTTAGCTTCATTACTTAAACCTTTTATTTCATTATAATCTTGATTTTCATCTAATTTTTTTGCTTCTAGTTTTTTAAACTGTTCAATTTGTGCCATTTGTTTTTTTATATAGCCTTCATATTTAATTTGAGTTTCTACTTGAAGTCTTATTTCTCTTGGTAGTGGTTTTCTATCTTTATCTAATTTTTGTAATTCTTCATATTTTAACTCTGGCCTTTTAATTAAGTCATATAAACTCATGCCAGTTTTTAATTCTGCACTATTTAATTCTCTTAAAATCCTATTGGTTTCTTGTGTTGGAGTGGCTTGAACTTTTTTTAATCTAGCTAATTCTGCTTCTATCATTTCCTTTTTTTCCATGGTTTTTCTATATCTTTCTTCTGTTACTAAGCCTATATCATAACCTTTTTGAGTTAATCGTAAATCTGCATTGTCTTGCCTTAAAGTTAATCTATATTCTGCACGTGATGTCATCATTCTATAGGGTTCATTGGTTCCTTTAGTTACTAAATCATCTATTAATACTCCAATATAAGCTTCCGATCTATCTAATATAAAAGGTTCTTCACCTTTTATGTTTAATACTGCATTAATTCCAGATATAAGTCCTTGAGCGGCTGCTTCTTCATATCCAGAGGAACCATTGATTTGACCTGCAAAAAACAGATTGTTTATTTCTTTATGTTCTAAAGTTCTCTTTAAAATCCTTGGATCTATACAATCATATTCTATTCCATAGGCAGATCTCATAAATTGAACATTTTCTAGTCCAATTATGGTCTTATACATTTTAAACTGCACTTCTTCTGGTAATGTAGAACTTACGCCTTGTACATACATTTCCTTAGTACTTAAACCTTCTGGTTCAATAAATACTTGATGATTTTTTCTGTCAGAAAATCTCACTACTTTATCTTCTATAGATGGACAATATCTAGGACCTACACCTTCAATTTCTCCAGAATACATTGGAGATCTGTGTAAATTCTCCATTATTATTTCATGAGTTTCGGGAGTGGTGTAAGTTAAATAACAAGGAACCTGTTCCATATCAAATTCCTTTCCCATGTTTAAAAATGAAAAAGGTATGATCTCTTCATCTCCTGGTTGTATCTCCATTTTAGAATAATCTAAACTATCACTATGAACTCTTGCTGGTGTTCCCGTTTTAAATCTACGCAAATTTATCCCTAATTTAATAAGAGAATCAGAAAGATAATTAGCAGGTGCTAATCCTCCAGGACCACTGGAATAATTTACTTCTCCCATAAAAATTCTGCCTTTTAAATAAGTACCAGTGGCTAAAATTACTGCTTTCCCATTGTATATAGCTCCAGTTTTAGTTACTACACCTTTTACTATATTATTTTCTACTAAAATTTCTACTACTTCTCCTTGTTGTAATGTCAAATTAGGTTCATTTTCCAATACTTTTTTCATTTCTTCGTGATATTTTCTTTTATCTGCTTGAACTCTTAAAGAATGAACAGCAGGCCCTTTGGAAGTATTTAGCATTCTAGATTGTATAAAAGATTTGTCTATGACTAATGCCATCTCTCCACCTAATGCATCTATTTCTCTAACTAAATGTCCCTTTCCAGTACCACCTATATTGGGATTACAAGGCAAATCTCCTATTGAATCTAAACTTATGGTAAGTATCAAAGTTTTCATGCCCATTCTACTAGATGCAAGGGCAGCTTCACAGCCAGCATGACCTGCGCCAATTACTATAATATCATAATTACCTGCATTAAATTTTTTTACATTTCTCATAAAAACACCTCTTAAAAACTATTTTCCTATGCAAAATTCAGAAAATATTCTATCTAATATATCTTCTCCAATGCCATCTCCAGTTATTTCCCCTAGATTATCCCAACAATTTCTAATATCTACTTCTATACAGTCTAAAGGCATGCCCATTTTAATCCCATTTATGGCATCTAAAATATTATCCTTTGCCTTTACAAGCTGATTTTTATGTCTAATGTTTGTAATTATAGCATCATTACCTAATTCTATTTCTCCACTATAAAACATTTCTTTTATACTATCTTCTAATACATCTATACCCACTCCAGTAGCTATGGATGTAGTTATTATATTTTTATCTGGTATTAGTTTTTGTAAGTCTTCTTCTTGATATTTATTTGGAAGATCTGATTTATTTAAAAGTATTATAGCATCTTTATCTTTAATAATATCTATAATATGAAAATCCTCTTCAGTTAAGCCTTCAGAAGCATCAAATACGGCTATAATTAAATCTGCTTTGTTTACCATGTCTTTAGCTTTATCTACTCCTATTTGTTCCACTATATTTTCCGTATCTCTAATTCCTGCTGTATCTATAATTTTAAGTGGTATTCCATCTATATTTACGTATTCTTCAATAATATCTCTTGTAGTACCAGGTATATCTGTAACTATAGCTCTGTTTTCTCTAAGCATTGCATTTAATAGTGAAGATTTTCCCACATTAGGTTTTCCAAGAATTACAGTATTTAAACCGTCTCTTAGTATTCTACCTCTATTTTCTGTACTCAATAATTTTTCAATTTTTTCTTCTACTAATTTGGCTCGAGATTCTAATTTTTCATAGCTAATTTCTTCAATATCTTCGTCTGAAAAATCAATACTAACTTCTATATGAGCCAATATATCTAATAGTATATCCCTTATATTATTTACCTCTTTAGATAATTTTCCTTCTAATTGATTTAATGAAACATCATAGGATTCATCTGTTTTAGCCTTAATTAAATCCATAACTGCTTCAGCTTGAGATAAATCCAGTCTTCCATTTAAAAAAGCCCTTTTAGTGAATTCTCCTCTATCTGCTAATCTAGCTCCACTTTTAAGTACTAATTCTAAAATTCTCTTTACTGGGACGATTCCTCCATGACAATAGATTTCCACCATATCTTCTCTAGTATAGGTATAAGGGCCTTTCATAAAGGCAATTAATACTTCATCTATTTTTTCTTCGCCATCTACTATATATCCATAAACCAATTCTCTATTTTTAGCATCTTTTAATTGTTTTTTCTTATTTCCTATAAAGATATTATTGCATATATTTATAG
>JAAZMA010000329.1 GCA_012799055.1 Tissierellia bacterium | reverse complement strand
ATTTTAGTTCTTTTACATTTATTGTTTTCTAACATTACAATCCTCCGTTATTAAATTTATCTTTCTGAATATTATAGTATACCTATTATTCCCACTAAAAAACTAACAATATTAGCCACTATGGCAAATGCCTTTCGTCTAGATTCTGAATGTTCTACTAGATATTTTTTAAATAATTTTGCTTCAATAATTAATATTATTATTTCAAAAGGTATATAGAAGAATATAGCAGCCAAAGAACCTTGTTTATACATGGCTCCAAAAATAATAAAAGTTAATAGTATCTGTGTTATTAAATTAATTATAACAAATGGTTTCCAGTTTTTCTTTAGACTAAAACCAAATAAAAGTAATATTAAGCCTTCAATTAATAAAGTTGTAGGGTAAGTAGTAAAAAATTGTTTAATATATGCAAGAGCAATTGAATTTTCCCACAATTTTTTAGTATTATAATCAAAATATACTCTACTATTAAATGCCTTTCTCTTTACAATATTTTCTGACACTATGGTTTCTCCATCTGCTGTTACTATGATTATTTTAAATCTATTTGGCACTCCTATATAACTAAAACTATGAACCATATTTTCTCCATCTTTTTTCCCAATAATATCGCCGAAAATAGGAACTTTTGACCCTGTAACCATAGCAGGACGCCATCCATCTGAATTATAATTTTTAAGTATATTGTACATATCCGCCGAATATTTATCTTCCTCACGAATATTAGGATATAAGCCTTCCCCTTCATAATCCACCAATAAATCTAAATAGTATTCCACTTTTGGTGGATTTTTTACAATTACTTCAATAGAAGGTTTAGGTCCTATATCGCAATAGGCAATACTAGGTAGTATTAATATAAAAATAACTGCAATAAATATTATCCTATATTTTTTCAAACAAATCTCCCCTTACTTCATTTTAAATTTATTATATCACGAAAATCAATATTTCCAATTGTTAAATAAAATGCCTTAAATAAAGGGGACAGAGAAAACCATCCCCTTTATCATAATTACTTATAAGAACCATATATTTTTTTATAGTTTCAATAATATATCTCCCTAATACTAGGATATTTTGCAAACCACATAAATACTATAAACATGCAAAAAAATTAGAGACGGCAAAAACTGTCTCTAATTTTTTACTTCTCAAATATGAATTGGCTTGTCTATGGCACCATGAGCTGCTTCCATTATTATCTCTGAAACTGTAGGATGGGGATGTATAGCTTTTGCTATATCATAAACTGTTCCTTCTAATTGCATAATCATTACAGCTTCAGATATTAGATCCGTTGCATTAAATGCCATTATATGAGTTCCTATAACTTCACCATATTCATTATCAGAAATTATCTTTACAAAACCTGTTGTCTCACCTGTTGCCAATGCTTTCCCATTGGCAGACAATGGAAATTTACTAACAGTATAATCTATTCCCCTCTCCTTAGCTTCTTCTTCCGTAAGGCCTACACTGGCTAATTCAGGAAAAGTATAAATACAAGAAGGAACTATATTATAATCAATAGTACTTGGAATTCCCATAATATTTTCAGCTGCTACTATTCCCTCTGCAGAAGCCACATGGGCTAGGGCGTATTTACCATTTAAATCCCCTATGGCATATACTCCATCTACACTGGTTTCCATTTTATCATTGGTTTCTACAAAGCCTTTAGAATTAAGTTTTAGATTTAGTTTTTCAATTCCATTTAGTCTAGGTTTTAAACCTAAAGATATTAAATACTTATCTCCTTTAAAGATTTTATCTTTTCCTTTGTGTTCAATTAATACTCCGTCCTTACCAATGGATTTTAATTTAGTATTAGTTAAAATATTTACCCCTTCTCTTTTAAGTTGTCTTTCAAGGGTTTTAGCCATTTCCTTTTCTACAGAAGATAATATACGTTCTGATCTTTGAATTAGAACTACATTGGAACCTAGAGAATTAAACAATGTTGCAAACTCTACTGCAATAATTCCTCCCCCTACTACTACTAAATCCTTTGGAATCTCTTCTAGACTTAAAGCTCCCTTACTATTTATAATATCTCCAGTTTTCATCATTTCTTCTAATCCTTCTATTT
>JAAZMA010000351.1 GCA_012799055.1 Tissierellia bacterium | reverse complement strand
GTTGTTTCTATATCAAAAGCACTTTCAATATTATAATACTTAATTACTTGTTCACTATGAGTATCATAATACGAAATTTGTTTATAATCATCTTTATTAAGTTTCATATTCTGATACCATAGCATTTAAACAACCCCCATTATATTTTTATAAAATCCCATTCTTTAATACCTTCTTTAAATCCTTCTTGATTGTTTTCTACTTGTGATACCCTATCTATTTCATCTATAAATCTTTGCAATGTTTGTTCTGTACTTTCAATATCTGTTAATTCTATTATACCTTGTTTAACTTGAACATTAATTTGCTCCCATATTTTTTGATAGTCTAATGCTAAAGCATTTAACTCACTCATTTTATAATATTCTTTAATTTTATTTGCTAACTCAAAAAATTTCTTTGATTTTGTTTTTAAATCTGCTAAACCATTATATTTAATACCTGTATTTTCTGCTATTTCTTTTAAATATTTGTTTGCCCCTCTTACTAAACTTGTTTTATTATCTAAAAATCTTTTTAATCTCCAAAATTCTGATTGTACTTGATTATAATCTTTACCCCTAACACCAAACCTAACTGCACCACCTTTAACCCATGATTGATATGCAGGTAAATCAGTTAGCTCATTTCTTTCAAGTCTTTTTAATCTTTTATTTGCCATACTTGCCATTCTGCTTACTTCTTTTCTAAATTTCCTGTATTCTTCACTTGCTATTTGTGGTTTACTCATTTAATAACCCCCTTTAACCTTTCATTTATTCTTTAATTACATCATAGAATAGATTATTAAATAATATTTCTAATTGATATATATTTGATTGTTTCATATACATATATAGATATTTAATATTGTTTGCCCTTCCATGTTCAAAAGCATGTATATTCTGCAAGTTTTCATTATTAAGTTTAGCAAAATTAGTTAAACTTAAATTTAAAACATTAATTCTATAATCTTTACATATTGAACCTATTTTTTTAATATCCATTATTTCACCACCTTAATTTTAAAATAGGGTAGGATATTTAAACCCTACCCCAACTTTTTTTAATATGTTTAAATAGTACCCCAATTTACTGAATATGCTTTTTTCACTTCTTTACCTAGTTTATATTCATACTCATAAATATTAAATACAAATTTACCTTCATTAATTAGTTTTAAATAATCTTCATTGTTTATAATCTTTTCAACTGTTTCTGTTAAATGTTTAGGTAGATTAATAATATAATCATCAGTTACGACCACTTCATTTTCGCCATACATAGATTTTTTATTAGTGTAAAACATTCTTACAATATATACACCATCTTTATTTTCTTTGTATAGTTCTTTTAAATTTTTGTATTCATGTTTTTCTGATATTTCATAATTAAATTTTCTAATGCCCCTGTTTAAATCATCAATTAAATTAAATTTCATAATTAATACACTCCCTTATTATTATTATAGTATTCTTTTAAACCTTCCCAACTTGCTATAATATTTCTAGTCTTACATAGTTTCACATAATCAAATAGATACTTAACATTCAAGTAAATCACTCCCTTCCTTCAATTCTAATACCATTATAAACAATAAATTTTCTAATGTCAACATAAAATAAAAATAATTGTTTGATGAAATATTTGTGTCAATAATTGTGACTAATTTTATGTTAAATATTTGTGTCAATATTTGTGTCAATATTTGTATAAATTGAATATTCTGAATTGTGTCAATTTTTGCTACAATTTAAATGATATTGATAGTCATTCTCAATTGGGAAAAATAGCATAGGGGGGGGTGGGGTAACCC
>JAAZMA010000293.1 GCA_012799055.1 Tissierellia bacterium | reverse complement strand
CAGGTCGACCTTTAACGAAGGAATATCTTTTTGGTAGAGTTTTTTTAAACCCCAGATATCGCAATATCGTAATAATGCTATATGAGCAGTATGAAACTGAAGATGGCGGTTATGGTGGACGATTCGATAGTAAGAGTGGTTATTGTATTATATCTTCTGTTGATGACCGTGAAGGAGCATTGAAAGTATTGGAAATATATGGTATTTTGCCACATTAAATTTAGTATCTAAATAATATATTTATTAAAATTAAAAGAGGTGCAAAATGCCATACTTGTTTATATTCATATCGAGTAGTGGCAACAGTTACTGCTTATAGTGGCAGGGATTCTGAAACTCAAGTTATAACAAGTAGTGGGGTTAGCTATTAATTTTAAGGAATGAAGGGTGGTGGTTTAGATATTAACAGTATATAATATTAAATTTAAGGGGGTGGATTTAGTTTAAGATTGTAAATTGTAAGGATGATTTAGGAGGGGTATGTATTTATGTTAGAGAAAAGTTAATGTTTGGTATTAATATTTAAGTGTAAAAATTTTGGTGTCTAAATATATCTTTATATTTGCTACTACAAAAATAAAATCAGGGGGTTTAGTATGAAAAAAAATATATTTATTGTTACATTAATTATTTTGTTTATATATGTTTTCTCAAGTCTCGTTTTAGCTTCTGTAGATGATAATAACATCCCAGAAAAAAGGCATTCTGAAGGGTATACATGGAAAATCAAATCAATAAATAGTGTAGGTACCGAAACAAAAGGGAATTGGAAGCTAGGATATGAAGGCGAACCAGCTAGGAGGACTGGAGAATCAGATACTTTTACTATTTCAACTAGTTATAGCCATAGCTTTTCTGGTTCTTTTGCAATAGAAACTCTAAAACCTTTAGCCGAGCTTCAATTGGGATATACATTCGGGAAATCTCTGGACTTTTCTGTTTCTAAGACATCAAGTAGTTTAAAAAAAGGTGAATATGTAAAAGGGTATTTTATGAATAATTATGAAAAAAGTAAAATTATTCAGGAAGAACTATATTATAATACAAAAAACAATCCTATTTATAGACCTACTGGGAAAACAAAAATTGTATATGCTTATGAAGCCATATTACCTAAAATTAAACTAACTTATCATATGTCTCCCAATAGATCAAGTATTGATAATAATTATTTGAATCAAATCCAAATATACAAAGAAGAATATTATGAACCAAACCATAATGGGCAATACGAATTAGTAGAGGTTATAGAATATAAAACACCTTAAAAGTAAAGGCGGTATGATAAAATATGAAATTTAAAAAGATAGTAGGTATTTTAATTATATGCTTGTCATTACTTACTATTTCTTTGACAATTATGTTGGCACAGGTTTCTATGTATTTAGATAAATTAAGTAAAGATGGATATTGGAATGATATTTTCGAATATATATCATTTTTCTCAATCATTCCAATACTAGTTTCATTTTTTTTAGGAGTCTATCTAATTGATTCAAAGGAATAAAGTGGAAGCATATGATGTTTTTTATCTAGAAGATAGTTTAGATTTTTTTGAAATACAATTTTTATAATTACTTTTAAATTTAATTCATTTCATAAAGATTAAAGATTTTTAGCAGAAAGATTGGCTTTTCAAATAAATTAATATAGTATATAGAATATAGGATAATAAGCATATATTATCCTATATTCTATATAAATAGGGGAGGTAAAAATGAGTGAAAATACTGTGATTTTTATTATCAGAAAAATACTAATGCCATTTCTAATTTTGTTATGTTTTTATGATGTATTCAGAAATAAAAAAGTCACTTTAAGAATAATGTTTTTATATGTTTTTTCTTTATTTTTAGGATTTGCACACACAATTTCTTTTAGACATAAAATTTACTATGATATTCTTGACAAGTTTTTAATACTTGTTATATATCCTATAGGCTTTTTAATATTATCTTTATTGTTTTTTAAAGCTAAAAATGAAGATGTTGCCAAGGAGAAAAATAAATACATAGGAATATTGGCATTTTTTCTTATAGTTGAAGTTTTATATATTTTTAATATATTTTAAACTAAAGTATTGGTATTAACTAAATAATAAAATAATATAGGGGCTAGCCCCTATATTATCCCAATACTTCCTTATTCTTCTCCTCTATAAACTGATTAGTATACAAATTATAATAATAACCCTTTTCCTTAATTAATTCTCTATGATTACCTTCCTCAATAATCTTGCCATCTTTAATTACTAAAATCCTATCGGCATTTTTTATAGTAGATAATCTATGGGCTATTACAAAACTGGTTTTACCTTCTAGTACATTTTCTATAGTTTTTTGAATTAGCATTTCTGTTTCTGTATCTATAGAAGAAGTAGCCTCATCTAGTACAAATATTTTAGGATCCTTTACAATAGCCCTAGCAAAGGATATAAGTTGTTTTTGTCCAGTGGAAAGTAAATTTCCACCTTCTCCTACATTGGTATCATATCCTTTTTCCATTTTCATAATAAAATCGTGGCTATTAACTAATTTACTAGCTTTTATAATTTCTAATTCTGTGGCATCTAAATGGCCATATTTTATATTGTCTTTTATAGTACCACTAAATAAATGGGGAGCTTGTAGTACATAGCCTAGATTATCGTGAATCCATATTTGAGGCATGGTTTTATAATCTATGCCATCTATTAATATTTGGCCAGAACTAGGTTCATAAAATCTACAAAGTAAATTTACTATGGTGGATTTTCCTGAGCCAGTTTCTCCAACTAAGGCTATGGTTTCTCCAGGTTTTACCTTAAGATTAAAGTTCTCCAAAACTTTTTCTCCATTTTTATAGGCGAAAGATACATTTCTAAATTCAATTTCTCCCTTAATTTCTGGCCAATTTTCTTTTTTAGGATTAAAGAAATCACCATATTCATTTACTACATCTTCACTGTCTATAATATTAGGCACTTCATTTATTAGGGAGAACACTCTTTCAGCTGAGGCCTGTGCCCCTTGAATTTCTGCAAATACTACTGCTAATTGTCTTACAGGTTCAAAAAATTGTGCAGTATAAGCTATAAAGGCTGCCATAGTACCATAGCTTATGGTGCCTTGAATTACATCTTTTCCACCAGAATTTAAAACTAAGGCAGTGCCAATGCTACCTAATACTAAAATTATAGGGAAATATAGAGAAGAAACAATAGTGGCCCTTATGGACTTGTGTTTCATTTCTTCAGTGATTTCCTTAAATTCCTCTAAATTTATTTCTTCTCGAACTAAAGTTTTTGTAGTCATGGCACCAGATATATCTTCATTATAAGCAGCAGTTATTTTAGAATTAACATTTCTAACTTCCCTTTGAGCCTTTAATATTTTATTTTGAAAATATGCTGAGGCTATGGCCAAAGGGGGTACTACTGTTAATGCTATTAAGGCTAATTTAGCATTAAGCCTAAACATGGCAATTACAACTGCCAACATCATGGCTAGACCCCATGCAAAGTCTACTATGCCCCAGGATAGGGTTTCAGATATACCATTTATATCAGATGTCATTCTAGCCATTAACCAACCTACAGCTTTTTCATCATAATAGGATAAGGGGAGGATTTGTAATTTTTCAAATCCTCTTTTTCTAATATCATAAGATACATTAGTTTCCACTTTTCCACCCATAGCTAAAAATAAATATACATTTATAGCCTGAAATGCTATAACTATAAAAAATAATTTTATAAATTTATTTAATCCTATTAGATTTTCTTCTACTATAAAATTATCAATGGCATATTTAGTAAATAGGGGAAATACAGAGTCCAAAGCACCTACAAATACCATAATTATAGCTAGTAGAATAAAATCTCTTTTGTGATTTTTCACTAATTCTAAGAAATTCTTCCATATTGTAATATCAATTTTTTCATTTTCAATTTTCTCATTTTCCAATACTACCACCTCACTAGGCATGTAATTTTATATCTTCTTCTAAATCCTTCATAGAATTTTGAATTTCATATAATCTTTGATACAATCCTTTTTCATTTATTAATTTTTCATGATTACCTCTTTGTATTATTCTTCCATTGTCTAAAACTATAATTTCATCGGCCTCAGATACGGTAGATATTCTATGGGATATTATTATAGTCGTAGATTTATTTTTTCTATTATTTAGGGCTTTCCTAATGGATATATCAGTTTCTGTATCTACAGCAGATAGAGAATCATCAAAGACCACAATAGGGCAATCATTTATAATGGTTCTAGCAATGGCAACCCTTTGCTTTTGTCCACCAGATAGGGAAACTCCCCTTTCTCCCACATAGGTATCATATCCTTTATCAAAGGATTTAATATCCTGATGAATACTGGCAATTTTAGCAGATTCATAAACCTTTTTATCTTGAATACTAGGATTAGCTAATTTTATATTATCTCTAATGGTTTTGGCATATAGGAAAGGCTCTTGTAATACAATTCCTATATTTTTTCTAACCCAGGCCTTATCAATATCTTTTAATTCTTTTCCATCTATTAATATGGAACCCCTATTATAATCATAAAGTCTTGCTAACAAATAGACTAAAGAGGATTTACCAGAACCTGTTGGACCAATTATAGCCACTGTACTACCAGCCTTTACTGAAAAGGAGATATTGTCAATTACTGGAGTATTTTTTTCATATTCAAAATAAACATTTTTAAACTCAATATTACCTTTAATTTCTGGCTTTTCATTGTTTTCATTTAAAATTTCTATATTCTCATTAAAAATTTCCTCAATTCTTCCTATGGATACTATGGCCTTTCCCATATCTGTTAAAGTTCTTCCCATTTGTCTAATAGGCCACAATAACATATTTACATATGTAGAAAAGGCCATTACAGTACCTAGAGATATTTCTCCAGCTACAGCCCAAATACTTCCAAATACTATAGTTAATCCAATTTGTATAAAACAAATAAAATCAGAAGCTCCCCAATATAGGGCTAAATCTTGAATTAATTTATAAGTTTTATCCCTATAGTCTTTATTTTTTTCATCAAACTTTTCTATTTCATATTTTTGATTGGCACAGGCCTTTACTACTCTTACACCTGTAAGATTTTCCTGTAGCACTGTAGTTAATTCTGCCTCTGCTTCATCAGAAGCCTCAAAGGCCTTTTTTACTTTAGAAAAGAATATAAATGCAAATATGAAAATTATAGGCATAGTAGCCATGGAAACTAAAGTCATTTTTACATTAAGTTTAAACATAGTATAAGATACAAATCCCAACATAAATAGTGAACCAGCTACTTCTACCAATTGTATAGACAAAAATCTTTTTATAGTATTTACATCAGAAGTACATCTTTGAATTAAATCTCCAGTTTCTGCCTTTACATGATATTCATAGGGAAGCCTTTGAATTTGATCATATAGTTCATCCCTAATGTTTTTTGCAGTGTGCTCACTAGCTTTACTGGCCAAAGTATTTCTAAAATACATAAATATACCTCTTAAAATTGCTACAATTACTAAAAATAATCCCATAATCCAAATATTTTCCCTTAAATAAT
>JAAZMA010000208.1 GCA_012799055.1 Tissierellia bacterium | reverse complement strand
GTCTTAAAATTGTGGAATAGTTATATAGTAGATATACATTAAACTTAATGTATAATTAAAGTAAAGGAAAACTAAAACTTATATAGGTGAAGGAGGTAAAAATGGATAAATTTACTTTACATAGGGAAGATGCCTTGCTACTAATAATCGATATTCAAGAAAGATTGGCACCAGCTGTAAGAAATAAAAAAGAAGTAATTAAAAACACTAATATTTTAGTTGAAACAGCAAAAACTTTAAATTTACCTATAGTAGTAACGGAACAATATCCTAAAGGATTAGGACCAACAGTAGAAGAAATAAAAGAAAACTTAGGAGATGCTCAAATTTTTGACAAAATATTATTTAATGCTTGTACTGATGATGTAATGAAGGCTATAGAGACTTATAGCAAGAGAAAAATAATAATTACAGGTATGGAAACCCATATATGTGTATTTCAAACTACAAGGGATTTATTAAATGAAGGGTATCAAGTATTTTTAGTAGCTGATGGAGTGTCCTCTAGAACTGAAGACAATTATAAGAATGGATTAGAGCTAATGAAAGAAATGGGGGCTATAATTACAAATACAGAAACAGTATTATTTGATTTAATTAAAAAGGCGGGAACCCCTGAGTTTAAAGCTTTATCTAAATTAATAAAATAAAATTAATAAATAGCCAATAAAATAAGCTGATAGGAAGACCTATCAGCTTTATTAGTTTTTTATTAGGGAGCTAGTTTTATTTTAAATTTCATTATAAAAAGCAGTTATGTTTTTAAATATATAGTATAATATACTATATAGTAGCCTCTAAAAATAGAGATAAATAATAGTCAAATACAAGATTATTATAATATATTATCAATATTATTAGTATGTTAACAATATTTGTAATAAATCATTGATTATGCTATAATTCATATAAATTATGAGATTATGTAAAGCAATTTCAATAGATTTACCTAGAATAAAATAAGGGGGTAGAGCAGCTTAGCTGCGTAAGAATATGGCAAGAATACATTTAGGTTTAGATGTAGGTTCCACTACGGTTAAATTAGTGGCCTTAAATTCGTCTTATGAGCTAATTTATAGTACTTATAAAAGACATTATTCTGATGTTAGAAGTAGTGTTCAGGAAGTAATATTAGATGCTTATAAGAGATTTAAAAATGAAAGTGCAACTATTATGGTTACTGGCTCAGGTGGACTTTCTGTTCACAAATGGTTAGATATACCTTTTATTCAAGAAGTGGTTGCATCCACTACAGGTATTAGGGAATTTATACCAGAAACTGATGTGGTAATTGAATTAGGTGGAGAAGATGCAAAGATTATTTATTTTGACGGGAATGTAGAGCAAAGAATGAATAGTATTTGTGCTGGAGGAACTGGTGCATTTATAGACCAAATGGCATCCCTAATAGAAACAGATGCAGAGGGTTTAAATGAATTGGCAGCTAATCATAAGGATGTATATTCTATTGCTTCTAGATGTGGGGTATTTGCTAAAACAGATATTCAGGCATTAATAAATCAAGGAGTATCTAAAGAAGATATAGCAGTTTCAGTTTTTCAATCAGTGGTAAATCAAACCATATCTAATCTAGCATGTGGTAGGCCAATAAAAGGTAATGTAGCCTTTTTAGGAGGACCATTGCATTTTTTACCTGAATTAAGAAAAAGATATATAGAAACATTAGAATTAGCTGATGATGAAGTAATATTTCCAGAGAATTCCCAATTATTTGTAGCTATAGGTGCAGCAGTTGCTTCAACAGAGGAGATGACAATTAGTTTTGAAGAATTAAAAAATAGGGCATTAGACTCTAATATAACTATTGAATCAGAAATTAGAAATATAAGACCCTTATTTACCAGTGAAGAAGAATTAGAGAATTTTAGAGAAGACCATATAACCCATAAAATGAATTATAAAGATATTAAAGAACACAAAGGTAAGGCATTTCTTGGAGTAGATGCAGGTTCTACTACTACTAAGGCAATACTCATAGATGAAGATAATAATATTCTTTATTCCTATTATGGAAATAACAAAGGTAAGCCTTTAGAATTAACAGTGGAAATACTAAAAGAAATATATGAAAAACTTCCAGAAGGAGAAAAAATTACTTATTCCACAGTTACAGGTTATGGAGAGGAGTTTATAAAAGCTGCATTAAATATTGATATAGGTGAAGTAGAAACCATAGCCCATTATAAGGCAGCACATTTTTTCCAACCAGAGGTGGACTTTATACTAGATATTGGTGGGCAGGATATGAAATGTATGAAAATTCAAGACGGAGTAATAGACAGTATACTCCTAAATGAAGCTTGTTCTTCAGGTTGTGGTTCCTTTTTAGAAACCTTTGCCCATTCATTAAATATGTCTGTGGAAGATTTTTTAAATGAGGGCTTATTGGCAGAAAATCCTGTAGATTTAGGCTCCCGTTGTACTGTATTTATGAATTCTAAAGTGAAACAAGCACAAAAAGAAGGGGCTACTATTGGAGATATTGCAGCAGGTTTGTCTTACTCAGTAATAAGAAATGCAATTCAAAAAGTAATTAAAGTAAGAGACCCTAAGGATTTAGGTGAAAATATAGTGGTTCAAGGGGGAACTTTTTATGGAGATGCTATACTGAGAGCCTTTGAACTAGTATCAGAAAGAGAAGTAGTTAGACCTGATATTCCTGGATTAATGGGTGCCTTAGGTGCAGCTTTAATAGCAAAAGAAAGATACGAAGGAAAAGAATCTAGTATTATGGAAAAAGAAGAATTAGATAATTTTAGTTATAAAACTCGAACTGCCAATTGTGGTAGATGTGGAAATAATTGCTTACTTACTATAAATCTATTTTCTGATGGGGAAAGATATATTACAGGAAATAGATGTGAAAAAGGTGCTGGAATTAAAAAAAGTGAAAAAAATATTCCAAATTTATTTGAATATAAATATAAGAGGACATTTGACTATGAATCCTTATCAGAAGAAGAAGCCACCCGTGGAACAGTGGGGATTCCTAGAGTATTAAATATGTATGAAAACTATCCCTTCTGGCATACCTTTTTTACAGATTTAGGTTTTAGAGTAGTACTATCTACGGAGTCCACTAGGGAAGTATATGAAAAGGGCATAGCCTCTATACCTAGTGAAACTGCATGTTATCCAGCTAAAATATCCCATGGACATATTATGGATTTAATTGAAAAAGATATAGATTTCATATTTTACCCTGCTGTATTTTATGAAAATAAAGAAGATGAAAATGTGGATAATCATGTAAATTGTCCTGTAGTAATTGGATACTCTGAATTAATAAAGCATAATGTGGATGAAATAATGCATGAGGATGTGTTGTTTTTAAATCCTTTTATATCCTTTGACGACAAAAAAGGCTTGGAAAAAAGACTTAGAGATGAATTAAAGATTTTTAAAATTCCTAGACGTGAAATAAAAAGAGCTACAGATAAGGCCTGGGAAGAATTAGGGAATTATAAAAGGGATATAGAAAAAAAGGGAGAAGAAACTTTAAAATTAATAGAAGAAGAAGGAATTCATGGTATAGTATTAGCTGGTAGACCTTATCATATAGACCCTGAAATAAATCACGGTATACCAGAATTAATTGTATCTTTAGGAATGGCTGTGTTTACAGAGGATTCTGTAGCACATTTAGCAACACCTGCAAGGCCTTTAAGAGTATTGGACCAGTGGGTATATCATTCTAGACTCTATAGGGCTGCTACTTTTGTAGCTAATCAGGAGAACTTAGATTTAAT
This sequence comes from Tissierellia bacterium, assembly GCA_012799055.1. Lineage (GTDB taxonomy): Bacteria > Bacillota > Clostridia > Tissierellales > Tepidimicrobiaceae > JAAZMA01. Next base: position 8,853 of record JAAZMA010000208.1, on the reverse strand, counting down.
ACAATTAAACTCTTTTGGCTGTGGCTTAGATGCAGTTACAACGGATCAAGTAGAAGAAATTCTCCATGGTTATGGGAAAATATATACTGTACTTAAAATAGATGAAATTAGTAATTTAGGAGCTGCAAAAATTAGAGTAAGGTCCCTAGAGGCAGCACTTAAAGAAAGGGAGAAAAAGCATTTTGAAACTAAAGAGACCTACGAAGGAATTGAAAAAGTTGCATTCACTAAGGAAATGAGAGAAAATCACACTATATTAGTGCCCCAAATGGCACCTACTCATTTTTATTTATTGGAGGCAGCACTAAATACTTGTGGCTACAATTTAGAATTTCTACCTGCTATAGACCCAGATGCCATAGATGAAGGATTAAAATATGTAAATAATGATGCTTGTTATCCATCTATTATTACAGTAGGACAATATATAGTAGCATTAAAATCTGGAAAATACGATTTAAACAATGTATCACTTTTAATGAGTCAAACTGGGGGAGTGTGTAGAGCTTCAAATTATATTGGATTTATAAGAAAAGCCTTAAAGGATGCAGGTTTTGGTCATGTGCCTGTAATTGCAGTGTCTGCACAAGGTATAGAAACTAATCCAGGTTTTACTTATTCCATGGACATGGCTAAAAAAGGAATGATGGCAGTAATATATGGAGACTTATTAAATAGAGTATTATATAGAGTAAGGCCTTATGAAAAGATTAAAGGTTCCGCAAATTTATTGGCAGAACATTGGATGGAAAAATGTATAGAGGCTGTAAAAGTAGGAGACAAGGAAGAATATGTGGAAAATATTCATCAAATAGTAAAAGATTTTGATGAATTGGAAATAGATGAAACTTTAGTTAAGCCTAGAGTGGGAATTGTAGGAGAAATTTTAGTAAAATATCATCCTATGGCTAATAATAATTTAGTAGAGATTTTAGAGGCTGAAGGTGCAGAGGCAGTATCTTCAGATTTGACAGATTTTCTAATGTATTGCTGTCATAATGCAGATTATAAACATAAATATTTATCTAAAAGTATATGGCCTAAAATAGGGGGAGATATTGCCATAAAATATATGGAATACTATAGAAAGCCCATGAGAGAGGCTTTAAGAAATTCTAAAAGATTTTATGAACCTTCAACAGTAGAAGAATTAGTGACTGAAGCAGAAAAATTAGTATCCATAGGAAATCAATATGGTGAAGGCTGGCTACTTACAGCAGAAATGTTAGAATTAATTCAACATGGTGCAGAAAATATAATATGTACACAACCTTTCGGTTGCTTACCTAATCATATAACTGGTAAAGGTGTAATAAAAGCTGTAAGGGAATTGTATCCTCAAGCTAATATAGTGGCCATAGATTATGACCCAGGTGCTAGTGAAGTAAATCAATTAAATAGAATAAAATTAATGCTTTCTACAGCCCACGACAATGTTCGCGAAAGAAAAGAAAGGCAAAAGTATGAAAAAGAGAAATTATTGAAGGCATAAGATATAGAGTGAAGAATCCCTTAAGGGATTCTTCACTACTTTTATTTTAATATATCCAGAGTCTTTGTTTAGGCTCATAACTATTTCATAAATCTTTTTACCCATTTTAAATTTCCTTTATAAGGGGGATATCTCATTTCTATATCTGGACTAAGGCTTTTATTTGATATACTTTTATAGTGGGTAAAAGTGTCAAAACTGTATTTTCCATGATAAGACCCCATTCCACTATTGCCTATACCACCAAAAGGCATATTGGGATTAGTTAAATGCATTATTGTATCATTAATACAGCCACCACCAAAGGATATATTATTTATTACTTTATCTATTATTTTCTCATTGGTAGAGAAAATATATAATGCTAAGGGTCTAGGTCTTTTCTTTATTTCTTCTATTACTTCTACTATAGAATCATATTCTAATATGGGGAATATGGGACCAAATATTTCTTCTGCCATAACTTTATCGTTCCAATTTACATTGTCCATTATTGTAGGTTCTATATATAGTTTTTCTAAATCACTATTTCCACCATATATTACTTTATCTCTATCTATGAGATTGTTTAATCTATTAAAATGTTTTTCATTAATTATCCTTACATAATCCTCATTGTTTTCCATATCCTTACCATAAAATTCTTCAATATATTTTATTAAATACTTAATAAATTCCTCTTTTATATCTTTATGGACATATAAATAATCAGGGGCTACACAGGTTTGCCCAGAATTTAGAAGTTTTCCCCAAGTAATCCTTTTAGCAAACAATTCTAAATCTCCTTCTTTATCAACTATACAAGGGGATTTTCCACCTAATTCTAAGGTAATAGGAGTTAAATTTTCAGCTGCTTTTTTCATAACCATTTTTCCCACAGATGGGCTGCCAGTATAAAAAATATAGTCAAATTTTTCATCTAGTACTTTTCTAGATTCTTTAGATTCTACATCTAATACATGGATAAATTCTTCAGGGAAATTTTCATTTATGATTTTCTCCATAATCTTACTAGTATGAATAGAGGAACTAGATGGTTTTATTATGGCAGTATTTCCTGCAGCTACGGCTCCTACCAATGGAAGCAATGTTAATTGGAAGGGATAATTCCAAGGGGAAATAATTAGTACATTTCCATAGGGTTCTGGGTAAATATAGGATTTAGATTTAAAATTTGTCATTGGAGTTTTTACCTTTTCTACCTTTGTCCAATTATCAATATGCTTTAAAGCATAAGAAATTTCACTTAAGACCATTCCAATTTCAGTGGAATAAGATTCAAATTCAGATTTTCCCAAATCTTTATTTAATGCATTTATTATATCTTTTTCATGGTCAACTATAACTTTATTTAATTTTTTCAATTGTTCTTTTCTAAAACTTATATCTTTAGTAGAATTTAGATTAAAGAAGGCCCTTTGCTTATTTAATATTAATTTAATATATTCCATTTTTTACACCTCCTTGTATTCTATTATTTCTTATTGTAACTCAATTGTAAAGACTTTTAAGATGGAAACTGGTATATTGACTATATAGCACTATATATGATTATAATAATATATAATAAAAAAATGAAAGAGGTAATAAATATGAAAGAAAAATCTATAATTTTAGTTTTGATTATAGTCTCAATATTTTTAGTGTCTCTAGTAGGTTGTAGTTCAGAAAAGCCAGAACTAGCCAAAGACGAAACTACAGATAAAATTGAAGAAGTTAATGAATCCATTGAATATACAAGGGATGAAATTATGAAGGATTTTAGAAATATTTTAAAGTCCAAAAATGAGCCTATAATATTAGTAAAATTCATAGATGAAAATATTAGTAAAGTAGAAAAAGAAGATGCAGTAGAAATGATTGTAGAATTAGAAGAGGCCCAAATTGAGTATACAGATAAATATACAGATGAAATGTTTGTAGAAGATTACCAAAGTGAACTATTAAGACTATGGGAGGGAGATTTTAATTTAGACTCACCTGATAAATTGTTTTTAGATATAAACAAATTAGAGGGAATTAAAAACGAAAGTCTAAAGGAATTGTTAGAAAAACTGGCAGCTGGAAAATATAAATTAATTATTATGGAAGGAGCTTTTTATCCTATAATTGATTATGAAGCAATGAAAGATTATAATAAATATTTAAATGATGAAATGAAAAGTTATTTAGATATTAAATCTATGGATTCTAATAAGCCTACAGTACTAGATGCAGCTTTTTACATTAGCTTTGATGAATTAGCAGAAAGATTGTTAAAAGTAGAAGACCATATTAAAAAATATCCAGAAGGTATAAGAGACGAAGAAATACTTAGACTATATAGTGCCTATTTAAAATTGTATTTAAGTGGGGTAGATAATACTCCAATTTATAATTATGAAAATAATGCAATTAAAGAGGATGTTTTAGCTAGTTACAAAGAAACTTCTAAAGTTCAAGATAGTATAACTGGAGAAATAGTTGGCAAATACAAGGATATTATAGAAGAAAACAATAATGTAATAGATGACAATGTATTATCTAAAATAACTGAATGTCATAATGAAGCCATAGCTAAATTAGAAGGAAGCAAATAAGACCTTAGTCTTTGACTAAGGTTTTTATTTTTTCTAAATAATTGGTATAATATATATAAATATCTACAAGGAGGGGTAAAGTGAAAAAAATATTATTGTTTTTAGCAGAAGGCTTTGAGGAAGTGGAAGCATTAACAGTGGTGGACTATTTAAGGAGAATGGATATAGTAGTGGATACTTGTTCCATTACAGGGGAAAACAAAGTAGAAGGTGCCCACGGAGTAATTGTAGAAGCTGACAAAGTATTAAATGAATTAGAAAACACTAAAGACTATAATGGCTTAGTTATTCCAGGAGGTATGCCAGGAGCAACTAATTTAAGAGATAATGAGAAAGTTATTCAATTAGTAAAGGAATTTAATCAAGATGAAAAACTAATAGCAGCCATATGTGCAGGGCCTATAGTTTTAGAAAAAGCAGAAATATTAGAAGGAAAAGAAGTAACTTCCTATCCAGGATTTGAAGATGAATTAAAAGGCATATATAAAGAAGATTTAGTAGTTCAAGATGAAAATATTATTACAGCAAGAGGTCCAGCTGTAGCAGTATATTTTGCATTAAAAATAGTTGAATATCTATTGGGAGAAAATAGGGTAGAGGATTTAAAAAAGGATATACTATTAGACATGGTAGAAAATTATTATTAAATAATTAGAAAAAAAGGGGGCTCCTAAAGGAGCCTCTGTTATTCATAGAGGAACTTTAAATTACATAAAACTAAGATTCTTCACTATATATATATTCAATAGTTATACATAGTGGAAAAATCCTAGACCTTAGAGATATGTTCTAAAAATTGTCAATAATTCATTGTGAATTGTGCATTGGAATAAGGGAGGATAGTATGAAATTAGACAGGAATTTTTATAGGAAAGATACCATAGTTTTAGCTAAAGATTTGTTAGGAAAAATTATTGTACATAATACTGGGGATACTATATTAAAAGGGAAAATAGTAGAGACAGAAGCTTATTTAGGAGTAAATGACAAAGCTGCTCATACCTATGGAGGTAAGAAAACTAAAAGGGTAATGCCTATGTATGGGACCCCTGGTACCTCATATGTATATCTAATATATGGAATGTACTATTGTTTTAATATAGTAGCTAAAGAAGAAGGTGTTCCAGAGGCAGTTTTAATAAGAGCCATTGAGCCTATAGAGGGTATAGAGCAAATGGCTATAAATCGCTTTGGGAAAAGATATGAAAAATTATCTAATTATCAAAAGAAAAATTTAACCAATGGACCAGGAAAATTATGTATTGCATTAAATATAGATAAAAATCTCAATGAAGAAGATTTATGTGGAGATAGATTATATTTGGAAAAGGGAAATGATGAAGAAATTCAAATAGTTGAAACTACAAGAATAGGTATAGATTATGCTGAAGAGGCTAAGGATTGGCCATGTAGATTTTACATTAAAGGGAATGTTAATGTATCCAAATTGTAAACTTATTTTTATTGCAAACTTCCCTTATATCTAGTATTATTTAATTTATAGTTAGATATATTGGAGGTTAAAAAAATGAAAAAGAGATTTTGGACTACATTTTTTATATCCTTAGTTATTTTTTCTTTAGCCTTTGCAGTAGTGGGGAAATATTTTCTAAGGGAGAATACAGTAATATCCGCAGGTGAAAATGATGATTTGGAAGAGGAGTTTAAGGGACAAGATGAAATATTAGTCCTACTTATGGGTGTAGACGACAATGATTATGAAGGTGGAGTAGAAAAAACCAAGAGACTGAAAATTGAAGGAGAAAATGCCCATAAACCAACAGGTCTTAGAACAGATACTATGGTATTGGGAAAGTATAATTTTGAAACTGGAGAAATTACCCTTCTTTCTATACCACGAGACACTAAAACTACCATAAGAGGCAGGAAAAATCAAGAAAAAATTAATCATGCCCATTCCTATGGAGGTCCCTATTTGGCTATGAAGGCTGTTAAGGATTTATTAAATGTAGATTTAAAATATTATATAACAGTAGATTATTTGGCAGTAAAAGAAATGGTCAATGCTATTGGAGGAGTTCCAATAGATGTACCTGTAAAAATGCGTCATCCAGATCCATATATACATTTAGACCCAGGTGAACAAATTCTAGATGGGGAAGAATCTTTAATGTATTTAAGATTTAGATCCTATCCTGAAGGGGATTTAGGCAGGGTTAAAGCCCAACAAGTATTTATGAAACAGTTTTTAAAGGAAGTTTTAAAACCTAAAAATGTACTAGCACTACCTAAAATGGTTAAGGTTTATTATGACTATGTAGATACTAATATCCCTATGAATGTATTTGTTAAAGGAGCAATGTCAGCAAATAAAGTAGATTTAGAGAATATGAAAGTAGCTACTTTACCTGGAGATGGAGAATATATTGGAGCTACATCTTATTTTATTTATGATGAATTTGAAATGAATAAATTAACTAGGGAATTATTTGAGGAATTTTTATTAGGAGAATAGGAAGTTTTATGAAAAAAGATATATTTAGAAAAGATAGAAAAAAACAGCATATAGAAGAATATTTAAAATCTAATTTTAAAAATACTACAATGTTTGAATATATTTATATAGAACATAATTCTCTTCCTGAATTAAATTTTGATGAAATAGATACTAGTACTAAATTTTTAGGGAAAAATGTAGATTATCCCATAATGATAAATGCTATTACTGGTGGGGGAGAGTTTTCCCGGGAAATAAATAGAGATTTGTCTTATCTTGCTAAAAAATATAATATTCCCATGGCAGTAGGTTCACAAACCATAGCCTTAGAAAATCTAGAGACCCAAGATTCTTTTAAAATAGTTCGTGAAACAATGGGAAATGAAGGTGTAGTTATAGCCAATTTAAGTGGCCATGCTAGTTTAGATGAAATCCAATACGCCATGGAATTAATAGATGGGGATGCTATTCAAATTCATTTAAATCCAGCTCAAGAATTAGCTATGAAAGAAGGAGATAGGAATTTTAAAGGCATATTAAATAATATAGAAAAAATTGTATTAAATATAGAAAAGCCTATTATTGTGAAAGAAGTTGGCTTTGGAATATGTAAAAATGTAGCAGAAAGACTATATGAAATTGGAGTTAGATATATAGATATATCAGGTGTAGGGGGAACTAATTTTATAGAGATAGAAAATAGGAGAAATGATGAAATAGATTTTAAAGATTTATACTCCTGGGGCATACCTACTGCATTAGCTTTAATTAAATGTAGAAGTATATCTAAAGATTTAAATATTATATCTTCTGGTGGAATAAAAACTAGTCTTGATATATTTAAATCTTTAGTATTAGGTGCAAATATGGTAGGCATATCTGGAGAGTTATTAAAGTATTTAGTTAAAGATGGCTTTGAAGCCAGTGATAAATATTTAGGAGATTTAATATATAAATTAAAAATGCTAATGTTATTAACTGGCAGTAAAAATCTTAATGAATTAGTTCAAGTTCCCTATAAAATAACAGGAGAATTAAAGGATTTACTTTAAGTGGCAGACTTAATTAGTCTGCTATTTTCTTATATTAACTTTATATTAAACTTATACCTGAATTGGCATAATCTTTTTACTAGATGGGAGGTAATTTTTTGAAGGGGAAAATTCTAAAAATATTAAAGGAAAATTCAAAGGCTTATATTTCAGGTGAAGCCATTAGTGAAAAATTTAATGTAAGTCGTTCAGCAGTGTGGAAACATATAAACACATTAAAAGAGGAAGGCTATGAAATTGAATCTCAGCCTAGAAAAGGTTATAGACTAATATCTAGTCCAGATATACTTACATATCCAGAAATAGAAGGGTATTTAAAGACACAATTTATAGGAAGAAATATTCACTATTTTCAAAGTTTATCTTCTACTAATATTAAGGCAAAAGAAATAGCCTTAAATGAACCAGAGGGAACTGTAATTATTGCTGAGGAACAAACAAAAGGCAAAGGGAGATTAGGCAGAGACTGGGCTTCCCCTAAGGGTAAAGGTATATGGATGAGTATTATATTAAAGCCAAATTTAGAACCTACTGAGGTGGCTAAATTAACATTAATAGGTGCAGCAGCTATTCACCAGGGTTTAAAGGATATAAGTGTAGATTCTTATATAAAATGGCCTAATGATATAATAATTGCAAATAAAAAAGTTTGTGGTATATTGACAGAAATGAGTTGTGAACTAAATATTATTAACTACTGTATTATGGGAATTGGCATAAATGTAAATCTAGAAGTAGAAGATTTTCCAAAAGAATTAGAGAACAAAGCCACATCTCTTAAAATCCTTACAGGTAAAAAAATTAATAGGAAATTATTATTAGGAAATATTCTAAATCATTTTGAAAAACTATATATTCCCTTTAGGGAGGAAGGAGATATATCTAAATCCATAGAGATTTCTAGGGCAAATTCCCTATTAATAGGCAAAGACATACGTATTATAAGAGGAAATAATGAAAAAAAAGGCAAAGCATTAGATATAGACAATAGGGGACAATTAATTGTAGAATTAGAAAATGGAAATATAGAAGAAATATTTTCTGGTGAAGTCTCCATAAGGGGAATAAATGGATATATTTAATAGGTTTTTTTTACTAATTTCCAATGTAAAGGTACAAATTTAGAAAAAATATGATAATATATGCCATATATTAACTAATGAAGAAAAATCTTAGATAGTGGTGAAAATATTGAAACACAATTTATTGTACCTAACAGAAGATTTAAAAAATGAGATTATACTAGAAGATATATTTGATGAAAAGGGAAAT
>JAAZMA010000176.1 GCA_012799055.1 Tissierellia bacterium | reverse complement strand
GGTTTAGCACCTGTAATTACAATAAATGATAAGGTGTATGGCAAAGTAACTCCTGAGAAAACAGTTGAAATAATTAACAAGATAAAGGAGGAAGAAACTAATGGCAATTAAAAATGTTGAAGAATTAAAAGCACTACAGAAGCAATATAAAAAATCACTAAATAAACAATACAAAAAGGTTATTGTTTGTGGTGGTACTGGTTGTGTAGCCAATGGTTCCATGGAAGTATATAAAAAACTAAAAAAATTAGTAGATGAAAAAGGGATTTTAGCAGAAGTAAATTTAGAAAAAGAAGATGAAGGTATAGGAATGAAAAAATCTGGTTGCCATGGTTTCTGTGAAGAAGGACCATTGGTAAGGATAGAACCAAGTGGATTTCTATATCTAAGGGTGAAAGTAGAGGATTGTGAAGAAATTGTTAATGAAACTTTGGTAAATGATAAACCTGTAGAAAGGTTAATGTATAAATTAGACGAGAATTTATATAAGACTCAAGAGTCAATTCCATTTTATGAAAAACAGACTAGATTAGTTTTAGAGCACTGTGGTCATATAGATGCAGAATCCATACAAGAATATATAGCTTATGATGGATATATGGCATTGGCCAAGGTGCTAGAAGAAATGGAGCCTCAAGAGGTATGCGATGAAATAGTAGAGTCAAATCTTAGAGGTAGAGGTGGTGGAGGATTCCCAACAGGAAGAAAATGGTCTCAAGTTCTCTCTTATCCATCAGATATAAAATATGTGGTATGTAATGGAGATGAGGGAGACCCAGGTGCTTTTATGGATAGAAGTATTATGGAAGGGGATCCACATAGTATATTAGAAGGTATGATTATAGCTGCTTATGCCTCTGGAGCTAGTGAAGGATATATTTATGTAAGGGCAGAATATCCACTAGCTGTTGAAAGATTAACTAAAGCTATTGAACAAGCTAGGGAACTAGGTTTATTAGGAGACAATATATTAGGTACAGATTTATGTTTTGATATTCATGTAAATAAGGGAGCAGGAGCTTTTGTTTGTGGAGAAGGAAGTGCTCTAATGGCCTCCATTGAGGGAGAAAGGGGAATGCCTAGAGTAAAAGCTAAAAGAACTGTAGAAGAAGGGCTTTGGAAAAAACCTACAGTGATGAACAATGTAGAAACATTTGCCAATGTTAGACATATTATAACAAAAGGTGCTAATTGGTTTAAATCCTTTGGAACAGAATCCAGTTCTGGTACTAAGGCCTTTGCCTTGACAGGAAATGTTAGAAATACTGGACTTATAGAAGTGCCCATGGGGACTACCTTAAGAGAAGTAATATTTGATATTGGAGGAGGCATTGCAGGAGGCAAGAAATTTAAGGCAGTTCAAATAGGAGGACCATCTGGAGGATGTTTAGGAGAGCAACATTTGGACATGCCTTTAGACTTTGATTCTTTAAAAGAAGCAGGGGCTATGATTGGTTCTGGTGGAATGGTTGTAATGGACGAAGACACTTGTATGGTATCAGTAGCTAGATTTTTTATGAATTTTACTCAAAATGAATCTTGTGGGAAATGTATTCCTTGTAGAGAAGGAACCAAAAGAATGTTACAAATATTAGACAAGATAATTGAAGGAAAAGGAGAGATGGAAGACTTAGATTTACTTGAAGAATTAGCAGATACTATAGCTAATACCTCTCTTTGTGGTCTTGGCAAAACAGCAGCTAATCCAGTTATATCTTCATTGAAATATTTTAGGGATGAATATTTAGCCCATGTAGTAGATAAAAGATGTCCAACAGGTAATTGTAGTAAACTTAGGATAATAAAGATTGATCCTGAATTATGTAAAGGATGTAGTAAATGTAGTAGAATTTGTCCTGTTAGTGCAATAGATGGAAAGATAAAAGAAGTATTTACAATAGATCAAGATAAGTGTATAAAATGTGGTTCATGTGTTGAAGCATGCCCATTTGGGGCTATAAAGGAGGTATATTAATTATGAAAGGTACTATGATTATAGACGGTAGAAGAGTTGAATTTGATAAGGAAGCCAATGTTCTAGAAGTAGTTAGAAAAGCGGGAATAGACTTACCTACCTTTTGTTATCATTCTGAATTAAGTCTTTATGGTGCTTGTAGAATGTGTATAGTAGAAGATAGTAATGGTAAAATATTTACATCTTGCTCTACAATACCAAAGGATGGAATGGAAATAGTAACCCATAGCCCTAGACTTAATAAATATAGAAAAAATATATTAGAATTATTGTTGGCAAATCATGATAGGGATTGTACAGCTTGTGAGAAAACAGGAGATTGTGAATTGCAGGAGTTGGCAGTAAGATTTGGTATTAAAGATATTAGATTTGGAGAAATTACCCAACATCATCCTATTGACAATAGTAGTTTGGCTATAGTGAGAAATCCAAATAAATGTATATTATGTGGTGACTGTGTTAGAATGTGTCAAGAGATTCAAGGAGTTGGCGCCCTTACTTTTGCATACAGAGGTTCTCATATGAAGGTTACACCAGCCTTTGATAGAAATATTGCAGATGTGGAATGTGTAGATTGTGGACAATGTAGAGCTATTTGTCCTACAGGGGCAATAGCCATTAAAAATGAAAATTCTACCTTCTGGGAACTTCTTCACAATAAAAATAATAGAATAGTAGTTCAAGTTGCACCTGCAGTAAGGGTGGCATTGGGAGAAGAATTTGGATTAAAACCAGGTGAAGTAACTGTAGGTAAAATAGTTACAGCCTTAAAAATGCTTGGCGTAGATGAGGTATATGATACTTCTTTTGCAGCAGATATGACAGTAATTGCAGAAGGACAAGAATTTGTTGAAAGACTAAAATCGGGAGAAAATCTTCCTTTATTTACATCTTGTTGTCCAGCATGGGTTAAATTTGCAGAAAATAGATTTCCAGAGATATTAGATAATATATCTACTTGTAAATCTCCACAACAGATGTTTGGTTCTGTAATTAAAGAATATTATAAGGAAAAAGACCAAAATGATGGAAGAAATACAGTAGTAGTATCCATAATGCCTTGTACAGCAAAGAAAGCAGAAGCTGCAAAGAAAGAATTCCAACAAAATGGCATTAGGGATGTGGATTTAGTACTTACTACACAAGAGTTAGCTTTCCTTATTAAAGAAGCAGGAATAATCTTTGATGAATTAGAAGAGGAATCCTTTGATATGCCTTTTGGACTGGCATCAGGTTCTGGAGTAATATTTGGTTCTACTGGTGGAGTAGCAGAAGCAGTAGTTACAAGTTTGTTGGAGGATACACCAGATCATAAGACTAAAGATATATTATTTAAAAATGTTAGGGGTATGGAAAATATAAAGGAAGCCACATTTAATGTAGGTGATTTAGAGGTAAAACTAGCAGTGGTACATGGATTAAAAAATGTAGAAGAATTAATAGGAAAAATAAAATCAGGAGAAAAGGAATATCATATTATAGAGGTAATGTCTTGTCCAGGAGGTTGTATAGCTGGAGGTGGACAACCTACACCAGTAAATATAAATGTAAGAAAAGAAAGGGCTCAAGGTTTATATAAATTAGATAGAACATCTCAAATAAAAAGTTCTGAAGAAAATCCATTAATAGTATCATTATTTGAAGGTATGTTAAAGGATAAACATGATTTATTACATGTAAAAAAATAGCTAAATAGAGAATCATTATAAAATAAAAAAACTTGACTTATATTTTACCTGTGGTACTATAAAATTAGAAAATAGAATATTAAGCTCATATAATTCTCATAATAAGGTTGAGAAGTATCTACTAAATGACCGAAAATCATTTAACTATGAGCGAAAGTGTACCTAGGGTTCCGAAGGTATAGCCTTGCTGGACCAAGCGGTACAGATACTTAGATTAAGTATTACACCGAAGGGATAAAAGCCCAGTCGGGTAGGTTTCGCTTTACCTACCTGACTGGGCTTAATTTATTGAGGAGGGATACCTTTGGATATTAAAAGAATTTTTGTAGAAAAAAGAGAAGAATATAATGTAGAAAGTAAATTATTAGAAAAAGATATTAGAGAGTATTTAGGAATAGATTCTTTGGAAAAAGTAAGAGTAGTGAATATTTATGAGATTATAAATGAGTCCTGTGTACCTATGGAAACAGAAGGATCTAATCCAGAAGGAATCTATGGAGAAATAACTAAAAAAATCCTTGCAGATGGGAACTTAGATCATGTTTATGAGGGAAATATTCCACTAAATAGGGAAGATAAGTATTTCCAAGTAGAATTTTTACCTGGACAATACAATCAAAGGGAAGACTCAGCTAATGAAGCAATAAAAATCATATTTGGAACTGAAGACATTAAAGTAAAGAATTCAAAGCTACTAATATTTAGTGGTATTAATGATGAAGAATTAAATTTAATAAAGAAATACTATATTAATCCAGTAGAAAGCTTTTGTAATTCACAATTGGTGAACGATAGGGACTGTCATCCTAAGGTGCCATACGGTCATCTTGAAGGGAAGCTGAAAGTTCCAGTTTCCCACGAAGAAAATCTTAAAGTTGAAAACATAGAGG
>JAAZMA010000330.1 GCA_012799055.1 Tissierellia bacterium | reverse complement strand
CTCGTATAGATACTTCGCCTGATAAAATAGGCGCTATAGTACCATCCTCATATCTTACCACTAATATTCCTTCATCATTAATTTCCAGAACTTGAGCTTTCAATCTCTCTTTTCCCTTAAGGACATAAATGTTTCTTCCCAATATAGCTGAATAATCTCTAACAATTTTTAAAGTCTTATGTAGGTTTCCTTCCTTTATATAAGCTAGATATAATTTTTCAAATTCCTCTAATATATCAATGATTAAAGACTGCCTATCAATGTTTTTTCCCTTGTGTACTGCTAAGGAGGTTGCCACAGATTGCAAATCTTGGGAAAAACTTTGGCTATTGGCGTTGATGCCTATACCAACAATTAAATAGTCCATCTTATTTAATTCACCCGCCATTTCCGTTAAGATACCACAGACCTTCTTACCATCTAACACCACATCATTAGGCCATTTAATCAAAACTTTCAAGCCTGTCACCCTATTTATAGCCCCTACCACTGCCGCCGCTGCAATTTGTGTCATCTTCATACCCTCTGTAGGGGAAATATCTGGTTTTAAAATAATAGTCATCCAAATCCCCTCACCCTTTGGAGAAAACCAATGCCTTCCTAGCCTTCCTCTTCCATTGGTTTGTTCTTCACTAATTACAACAGTACCATGAGGAACTTCTCTAGCAATTTTCTTGCTATAATTATTAGTGGAACCAAGAGTGGGAAAATAGATGATTTTTTTACCTATTTCTTTAGTATCCAAGTCTCCTTCTAATACCTCCGGTATCAACTTATTACTAGTTTTTATTAGTCTATAACCTTTTTTATGGGTAGATTCTATCTTATAGCCTTCCTCTTTTAAAGCATTCATATGTTTCCAAATGGCTGTTCTGGATACTTGAAACTTTTCGCTAAGTTTTTCACCGGAAATATATTCACCATTTTCCTCATATAATACCTTTAATATCTTTCTACGCAAACTTTTTCCCCCTCTCAATTGTTTATTATGCTATTTATTATATACTATAATTAATATTGTACAATTTTAAAAGTAGATACATCATTTAGAAACTACTGAAAAAGCATTGTTTTTGTCATCCTCAACATTAGCAAAGAATCTAAAACTCAAGGTTCTCCACTACCTTTAGAATGAACAAGACATCGCGAAATTTTAAATTAGTGCATTATCAAAAACAAAAATGAGTCCTAAATTTAAAATTTCAGGACTCATTTTTCTTATTCTTCTATACTATTATCTTCATTATCATTTTCTTGATTTTCTTGATCTTCTTTAATTTCTATCTTATCTTTATTTTCCTTTTTTATAGCTTCTTCTTTAGCTTTAAGTTTCTTCAATTCTTCCTGAATTTCTTCCATTGTATCTTCCTCTTTAATAATGATTTCACCATTAAAGATTCTCTTATATTTATCTGCATCTAAAGTCTCTAATTTCAACAGTGCCTCTGCTACAGTGTGTAATTTATCTATATTATCACTTAATAATTGTTCTGCTCTCTCATAGCCTTCATGCACAATCCTTTTAACTTCATTGTCTATTTCAGAAGCTACCTTTTCTGAATAAGTAGGTCTTGAGCCAATGTCTCTACCTAAGAAAACTTCTTCATCTCCATTGCCTAAAGCCATTGGACCAATTTTATCACTCATGCCATATTTAGTTACCATAGATCTAGCAATATCGGTAACTCTTTGGATATCATTTTGTGCCCCTGTACT
>JAAZMA010000171.1 GCA_012799055.1 Tissierellia bacterium | reverse complement strand
TATTATAATTAGCTTTATTGACAAAATCTTAAGTTTAAACTATAATCCAAATATAGGATAATAGAGAGATTTCTCGTCCCAATAAATTAGGGACGAATTTTTTTAAAACTCCAGTTTAAATTTTTAAAGAGGTGTAAATATATGAAAAAATTAGGATTGCACGAAATTAGAAAGGAATTTTTAGATTTTTTTCAGGAGAAAGAACATTTGATAATGCCTTCTTTTTCTCTAATACCAAAGGAAGATAAGTCATTATTACTTATAAATGCAGGAATGGCACCATTAAAACCTTATTTTACTGGGGAAAAAACCCCACCAGAAAAAAGAATGGCCACTTGTCAAAAATGTATTAGAACTGCTGATATTGAAAATGTGGGGAAAACTGCTAGACATGCTACTTTTTTTGAAATGCTTGGAAATTTTTCATTTGGAGATTATTTTAAAAAAGAAGCCATAGAATGGGCTTGGGAGTTTTTAACTGAAAGAATGGAAATTCCAGAAGAAGATTTATGGGTTTCTATATATTTAGATGATAATGAGGCTTTTGAAATATGGAACAAAGATATAGGCTTAGATGAAGAACGAATTGTCCCTTTAGGCAAAGAAGATAATTTTTGGGAATTAGAAGTTGGCCCTTGTGGACCTAGTTCAGAAATTTATGTGGACAGGGGAGAAGGATTTGGTTGTGGAAGTACTGATTGTAAACCAGGTTGTGAATGTGATAGATTTATAGAAATATGGAATTTAGTATTTACTCAATTTGATAAAGATGAAGAAGGTAATTATCATTCACTGGCTCATCCAAATATAGATACAGGTATGGGATTAGAAAGAATTGCTGCAGTTATGGAAGGAGCACCAAATATATTTGAAATAAAAGCTATTAAGGATATTGTAAATGCTGTGGAGAAGGTTTCCAATATAAAGTATGGTCTAGATATGAGTAAAGATACTTCCATAAGAATAATTACTGACCATAGTAGAGCCATGGTTTTTTTAGTATCTGATGGAGTACTTCCCAGTAATGAAGGTAGAGGATATGTACTAAGAAGAATTATTAGGAGAGCAGCAAGACATGGTAAGCTATTAGGTATAGAAGAAGCTTTTTTAACTACTATAGTAGAGGAAGTTATTGAATCATGGAAAATAGAGTATCCTGAAATAAAAGAGAAAGAAGAATATATAAAGAAAGTAATTAGTGGAGAAGAAGAAAAGTTTCAAGAAACTATTCACCAAGGAATTCATATATTAGAAAATTATATTGAAGAAATGGAGATTAGTGGAGAGAACTCTTTAAGTGGAGAAAAGGCCTTTAAATTATATGATACTTATGGTTTCCCACTAGATTTAACTAGAGAAATATTAGAGGAAAAAGGATTAATAGTAAACGAAGAAGAATTTAATCAATATATGGAAGAGCAAAGGGAAAGAGCTAGAAAAGCCAGACTATCTGATGCTGGATGGAAAAGTGAAGATTCCATTATAGACTTTGGAGAACATAAGACCTTATTTAAGGGATATGAATTATTTGATTTAGAAACAGAAGTATTAGAATTATTTTTAGACAATAAATCTGTTAATAGTATGGAAAAAGGGGAGGAAGGAATTATTATATTTAAAGAAACCTCTTTTTATGCTGAATCTGGAGGTCAGGTGGGAGATACTGGCTATATTAAAAAAGATGGTTTTTTAGGGGAGATTGTGGATACAAAATATGCAGATAATACTATTATTCATTTTGTTAAAGTTAAAGAAGGTAGTATTAGCATAGGAGATAGGGTTTTAATTGCTGTAGATACTAAAAGAAGAAAAAATATTATGCGAAATCACTCTGCCACTCATTTACTACATCAAGCTTTAAAAGAGGTTTTGGGAGAACATGTCAATCAGGCTGGTTCTATAGTATTACCCAATAGATTAAGATTTGATTTTACCCATTTTGAAGCTTTAAGTGAAGAAGAATTAAGAAAAATAGAAAAAATAGTTAATGAAAAAATATTAGAGGATTTAGATGTAAAAATTTTAGAGACCACATTAGAGGAATCTAAAAATATGGGAGTAATAGGACTTTTTGATGACAAATACGAAGATATAGTTAGAGTTGTTAAAATGGGGGATTTCTCCATGGAATTATGTGGAGGCACCCATGTAAGTAATACAGGAAATATAGGATTGTTTAAAATAATATCTGAATCTAGTATTGCATCTGGTGTAAGAAGAGTTGAGGCTATTACAGGGGAAGAAGTTTATAAATATTTAAATGAAGTAGAAAACAATTTAGATAATCTTAGTAATGTTTTAAAAACAAATAAGGAAAATTTAATAGATAAAGCAGAAAATTTAATGGAAGAGCTAAGAGAAAAGGAAAGAGAAATAGAATCTTTAAAATCCAAAATGGCATTATCTATTGCAGATGAAATTATAAATAATAAAATAGATGTAGATGGAATCAATCTAATAACTTATAGTGTAGAAAATATGGATATGAATTCTTTGAGGAATTTAGGAGATGAAATAAAAAATAAATTAGACACTGGAGTTATTGTATTAGCATCAGTTTATAAAGAAAAAGTTTCCTTTGTTTCTATGGTAACAAAGGACTTAGTGGATAAGGGTATAAATGCAGGAATGATAGTAAAAGAAGTTGCTAAAATTGCTGGTGGCGGTGGAGGTGGTCGCCCAGATATGGCACAGGCTGGTGGCAAAGATATTGGCAAGGTAGATGAAGCATTAGACATTGTAGAAAATATTATAAGAAAACAATTAGACTAATTTTTAATTAGCATTGTATATTATATCTAAGATATGGTATAAATATTACAGGGGGTGTTTTTGTGAATAATAATTTTAATGAAACTATGAAATTTGAACCACCAAAGGAAAGAGCAGATGAAGTTAGAAAAATATTATTTACAGTATATACAGCTTTAGAAGAAAAAGGCTATGACCCTATTAATCAAATAATTGGATATATTTTATCTGGAGACCCAACTTATATTACTAGTCATAATGAAGCGAGAAGTATAATTAGAAAAGTAGAACGAGATGAGTTATTAGAGGAAGTTTTAGAATACTATTTGGAAGGCAAAAAATAGTTTTAGGAGAGAAAGGCAAGTGAATATTTACAAAAAAAATCTATTCATAATGGTTATAATAATTTTTACATTTATCTTTCCTCTACAGAAGGTTTATGGTGAAGAGGCTAATAATTCTAATTATCGGGTGTATATTATAGTTGCAAATAAACTAAGTTTATTGGATATAGATAATATGCCAAATTTGAATAGATTAATTGATGAAGGTAGCATAGGACTAATGAATGTTCGTGGTTTAATTGGATATACAGGAGGAGAAGGTTTTGCCACTATAAATGCATCTAATAAGTCCTATGCTAACAATGAAAGTAGTGAATTTCATAATTTAAATGAAGAGTATAGAAATCTTTATGAAAATAGGACGAATTTTTCAAGCGCAGATTACAATATTGGTAACATTCAAATGGGGAAACTATATAATCAAAATGAAAACAATAATTATTCCCCATATATTGGTGCTTTAGGAGATAGTCTCCATGAGGCAGGATTTAAAACTGCCGTTTTTGGAAATAGTGATACAGATGAGGAATATATTAGAGTATCTGCACTTATACCTATGGATTCAAAGGGTCTTATTGATTATGGAAATTTAGATAATATATTAATGAAAGATACTAAATATCCTTATAATTTAAAAACTGATTATGATAAAATTTTAATGGAAATATCTCAAATAGAGAAAGATACAGCTTTAATTGTTGTAGATACAGGAGATTTGCACAGACTTAGTAGTTATGGTAATTTTCTATCTGCAGATGTATTTGATAAAAAGCGAAACATGATATTAAAAGATATAGATAATTTTATTGGCGAATTAAAGGATAATTTAGATAAAGAAAATTCTTTATTAATGGTTATTAGCCCTAATAGGGCAGAAGAACGAATAGATAGAAGTAGACTAGCTCCCATTGTAATATGGGGAAAAGATATTGACAAAGGAGTATTAGTTTCTCCTACTACAAATAAAAAAGGGATTGTAACTAATTTAGATATTGCACCAACAATATCAAGGTTTTTAAAGATTTCTAATAATAATATGTCTGGTTCTTCTTTACAAATTATAAAAGAAGATAAGGCTATGGATTATATTGTAAATATTAATCAAAGAATTAATATAGTTAACAAGATTAGAACTAAAGCATTATATACCTATGGAACTATATCTATTCTAGTTATGGGGGTTTTAATTTTATTATTTGTATTTAAAATAAATTTAAATAATAAAATAGGAGAAAGTATTAAAGCTTTACTCTTACTTCTGTATACAATCCCCATGATATTTATTTTAATTTCTGTTTTCAATATAAATAATTTATTTAAATTTTTTATGTTTTTAACTGCTTTTATAATAATATTATTATTTATAATTTGGCAATGGGATAAAAGAAAATTATTAAATTATATTACAATAATTTATTTTATATTAATAGTATTAGATTTATTATTAAATAATTTTTTAACTAGATTTTCCTTACTTAGTTATGACCCAATTATAGGAGCTAGATATTTTGGTATAGGAAATGAATTAATTGGGATTTTTTTAGGAACAGTATCTGTAATGTCAAGTATATTATTAGAAAGATATAATAATAAATATATTATACTATCCCTATTGTTGTTTTCCACAATATTAATTGGCCATCCTAAACTTGGGGCAAATGTAGGGGGGACTTTAGCTTTAATATTTACACTGTTTTATTTTATTTTATTAATAAGAGATGGAAACTTAAGTTTAAAAAATATAATTATTACTATGGTTTTAGTTGGAGTTTTTATAGCTGCCTTAGGCTATATTGATATATATATAAACCCAAATCCTACTCATCTAGGGAAAAGTTTAATTTTGTTAAATCAAAAAGGCTTAACTATTGTTGAAAATATTATTAATAGAAAGGTTTTAATGAATATAAAATTAATAGGTTCTTCTATTTGGACCAAAGTTTTATTTACCAATATTTTAGTTCAAATTATTGCTATAAATTTTTTAAAGGATAATATGAAAAAATTACTAGATAAAGATTTAGGAAAGGGAGTTTCAATAGGTATATTAGGTTCCATAATAGGCTTACTATTAAATGATTCGGGGATTATTTTAGCTGCATTATCTATGAATTTAATAACAATATTTATATTGTTTAGAATTTTACATGGGGAGGAAAGATTTACAGAATAGGAAGTGGAGTAATTGGAAAAAGTGTTATTAGGAAATACTAATATAAAAGTATCTAGACTTTGTTTTGGGTCATTGACTATGACTCCATTTCAAGCGAATTTAAGTATAGAAGAAGGAGCTAAATTAATTCAATATGCTTATACTAAAGGAATAAATTTTATAGATACTGCTGAAATATATGATAATTATAAATATATAAAAGAAGCATTAAAGGGTATAAATAGAAAGGATTATGTAATAGCTACTAAAACTTATGCCTATTCAAAGGAAATGGCAGAGGAGAGTTTAAATTTAGCATTAAAGGAGTTAGATACAGATTATATAGATATTTTTTTATTACATGAACAAGAAAGTATTCATACTATTAGAGGGCATTATGAGGCTATTGAGTATTTTATTAAGGCAAAGGAAAAAGGTAAAATAAGAGCCATTGGGATATCAACTCATAGAATAGCTGGAGTACTAGGGGCTAATAAATATGATGAGATTGAAATAATTCATCCAATTATTAATATGAGAGGAATAGGTATTCAAGATGGAAGTATTGAAGATATGCTAATGGCTATAGAAGAAGCCAATAAATTAGGAAAGGGAATATATGGAATGAAACCTCTAGGTGGAGGCCATTTAATAGGAGAGTCTGAAAAAGCCTTTAATTTTGTGAAAAACATACCTTTTATCCATTCCTTTGCTATAGGAATGCAATCTAAAGAAGAGATTGATGCTAATGTATCGTTAGTGGAAACTGGTTTTGTGGCAGAAAGCTTAAAAGAAAGTCTAAGAAAAAAGAAAAGAAAGTTAATTGTTGCAGATTACTGTATAGCTTGTGGTAATTGTGTTAAAACTTGTAAACAAAATGGCATTGAAATTATAGAAGGGAAAGCTGTACCTAATGAAAATTGTATATTATGTGGCTATTGTGCAAGAAATTGCCCTGAATTTTGTATAAAGGTAATATAGAATAGGTGAATATATGGAAAGAATAATGGGATTAGATATTGGAGATAAAACCATTGGCGTGGCAATATCAGATCCACTAATGATAACTGCTCAAGGTTTAAAGACCATAAGACGTGAAAATGTTAAAAAAGATATTAATGAAATTAAGGCTATTATTGAGGAATATAATATAAAAAAAATAATAGCTGGATTTCCAAAAAATATGAATAATACCATAGGACCTCAAGGTGAAAAGGTATTAGATTTTGTAGAAAAATTGAAGAAAAAAATAGATGTGGATATTGTTTTAGAAGACGAAAGGCTAACTACAGTAGCCGCTGAAAGAATTTTAATAGATGGAGATGTAAGTAGGAAAAAGAGGAAGCAAGTAATTGATACTGTAGCAGCTACTTATATTCTGCAAACATATTTAGATAGAAGGTGATATTATGGATAATAAAATAGTCTTACTAGATGAGATGGGAAATGAAGTGGAATTTCAAGTATTGGCAACTTTTGGAGTTGACGATATGGACTATGCAGCACTGCTTCCTATGGATGATTTTGAAGGATTAACTTATTTACTTCGAATTGAATACGATGATTTTGGCGAAATGTTTTTATCAGGTATAGATGATGAAAAAGAATTACAAGAGGTAATTGAGGTTTTTGAAGAAATTCAAAAGGAAAAATTACAATAGATTTATTAGGACATGTGAAGTATTTGTTAATACTCTATTAATTTAGGATTATAAGCAGGTGAAAAAATGGATTTTAATATGGATGCGGTGAAAGAAAAATTTAAAAAAGAAGGGTATAAATTAACAACTCAAAGGAGAGCTATTTTAGATGTAATAGTTGAAAATCAAGAAAAGCATTTAAGCCCAGAGGAAATATACAATATTGTTAAGAACAATTACCCAGAGATTGGAATAGCTACTGTCTATAGGACATTGCAATTATTAGAAAAATTAAATATAGTATATAAATTAAATTTTGATGATGGATATAATAGATATGAATTAAATATTAGTTCCAATAACCACCATCACTTAATTTGTTTAAAATGTGGGAATATTACGGAAGTTAAATTGGATTTATTAGAAAAATTAGAAAATGAAATTGAAGAGGAAAATGATTTTAAAATTGTAGACCACAATGTAAAATTTTTCGGATATTGTGCGGATTGTCAAGAATAAATCCCATTTCGGGATTTATTTTTTTAGATTAAACTGTTTGTAAATTTATGATTATATAGTTTTTAAAATGGAGAAATTAAAATAAAGGAGATGATTAAATGGCAAGAAAGCCAAATAAATTAAAAATTATTCCACTGGGAGGACTAGGGGAAATTGGAAAAAATATAACTATTTTAGAATATAAGGACGATATTATAGTTATTGATTGTGGAATGTCTTTTCCAGAGGATGAGATGTTAGGAATAGATATAGTAATACCTGATATTACTTATTTGTTTAAAAATAGAGAAAAAATAAGAGGCATAGTGCTAACCCACGGACATGAAGATCATATTGGAGGTTTGCCTTATGTTCTTAAAAGATTAAATGTGCCAGTATATGGTACTAAATTAACTTTAGGACTAGTGGAGAACAAATTAAAAGAACACAATATTAAAAATGTAGTATTAAATCAGGTAAAGGCTTCAGATATAATAAAATTAGGTTCTTTTACTATAGAATTTGTGAAAACTAGTCACAGTATCCCAGACAGTGTTGCATTAGCCATAAATACACCTGTGGGTATGGTGTTTCATACAGGGGATTTTAAAATAGATTTTACACCTATTAATGATAATTTAATAGATTTACACAAAATTGCGGAAATTGGAAGTAAAGGAGTTTTGGTATTATTGGCAGATAGTACCAATGTGGAAAGACCAGGCTATACTATGTCAGAAAAAACTGTAGGAGATACTTTTAATGACATATTTTTAAAAGCCCCTCAAAGGATAATTGTAGCAACATTTGCTTCTAATGTTCATAGAGTTCAGCAAGTAATAGATGCAGCAGAATTGTATAATAGAAAGGTTGTAGTATCTGGTAGGTCTATGATTAATACTGTTAATGTTGCAAGGGATTTAGGGTATTTGAGGATGAAAGAAGGAACTTTAATTGATATTAATGATATGGATAAATACAAGAGTAATGAAATAGTAATCCTTACTACTGGTAGTCAGGGAGAGCCTATGTCTGCATTATCTCGAATGGCATTTTCAGAACATAGAAAAATAGAATTAGTTCCTGGAGATTTAGTAGTAATATCTGCATCACCTATTCCGGGAAATGAAAAAACTGTGTCTAGGGTTATAAATAAACTAATGGAATTAGGTACAGAAGTAATATATGAAGCTTTAGCAGATGTTCATGTATCTGGCCATGCTTGTCAAGAAGAATTAAAATTAATTCATACTTTATTAAAGCCAAAATATTTTATACCAGTACATGGTGAATATAGACATTTAAAAAGACATGGAGAATTAGCCGTGGAATTAGGAATGCCACGTGAAAATATATTCTTAGGACAAAATGGCTCTGTTTTTGAATTTACTAAAAACTCTGCTAATACAGGTAAATCGGTTCAAGCTGGAAATATTTTAGTAGATGGATTAGGTGTAGGAGATGTTGGAAATATTGTATTAAGGGATAGAAAACACTTATCAGAAGATGGACTAATAGTGGTAGTAGTAACTATGAGTAGGCAAGATGGAAAAGTTATTGCTGGTCCAGATATTATTTCCCGAGGTTTTGTTTATGTAAGGGAATCTGAAGATTTAATGGAAGAAGCTAGAACTGTAGTAAGAGATGTATTGACAGAATGTGAAAAGAGAAACATAACAGATTGGGCTACACTAAAATCTAATATAAGGGATGCATTACGTAGTTTTATTTACGAAAAAATAAAGAGAAATCCTATGATTTTACCAATAATCATGGAAGTTTAAAATATTAAACTAGTCTATCTTTAGATAGACTAGTTTGTTTTGGCTTTTTATACCTATTAAAAATTATAAAACAATGATATAATACTATATCAAATAGTTTGTTTTATTATATAAAATAATTTTAAATTTGGAGGTAATAATATGAACAATGTTTACGATTTAGCACATCAATTAGCAAGGGCCATAAAGGATTCAGATGAATATAAATCTTTTGTGGAAAAGAAAGAGGCTTTAGAGAAAAATGAAAAAAACAAAAAAATGGTAGAGGATTTTCAGGAACAGGTATTGCAATTACAAATAGATTATATGGGTGGCAAGGATATTGACGAGGCAGAAATTGAAAAAATAGGCAAATTGGAAGAAGTGTTAACACTTAATCCAGTAATTAACAGCTATTTTCAAGCAGAATTAAGATTTTCTCAAATGATGCAAGATATAAATGGAATCATTGGAGAAGCAATAGATATTGAATAGGATTAAGGTATTGGTGTATAATATAATAGACAAGTGTCTATTAAAGGTGGAGATTTTGTGGAAGAATTAGCTAAGAATAAAAATAAAAAAAATAATAAAGTAGGAAAGTTCATTGTCCTGCTAATTATAATTATATTTATTATATTGGGCAAATCCTATTATAATAAGCAATTTTTAGCCGTAAATGCAGCTAATCCTGAGGAAATATTAGTTGAAATACCTAAGGGGAGTACCAGTACTAAAATTTCAAATATATTGTTTGAAAAAGGCTTAATAAAAAATAAGTCTATATTTAAAATAGCTATAAAAAATAAAGAAGCTGGGAACAAATTAAAGGCAGGTAATTATGTATTAAATACAGGAATGGATGTATATGAGATAATTGATGAATTAACTAAAGGTAGTAAAAATGAAAATGTAGAAAGATTCACTATTCCAGAAGGATATGAAATTCGGCAAATAGCTGATAAATTATCAGAACAGGGATTAGTGGATAAAAATCGATTTTTAGAATTAGTTTCTGACAAAAGTTATTTCCAGGACAAGCATTTATTCTTAGAAGAACTAGAGGAAGGCCAAAGTTTAGAAGGATTTTTATTTCCTTCTACCTATGAAATATATATTGGTTCTACAGAAGAAGAAATTATAAATAAAATGCTTAACCAATTTAGTGAAGTATATGAAAAAGAAATAAAGAACAATATGGGGAAATTTGATTTATCTCTAAATGAATTGGTAACCTTAGCTTCTATTATAGAAAGGGAGGCCAAATTAGATGAAGAAAGGGAACTAATTTCTGCAGTATTTCATAATCGACTAAATCAAGGAATGTTATTACAGTCCTGTGCTACAGTTCAATATGTATTAGGAGAAAGAAAGGAAGTACTATCTGACAGAGACATACAAATTGAATCAGATTTTAATACCTATATTCATCAAGGTTTACCTCCTCATCCTATTGCTGCACCAGGTGAAAAATCTTTAATTGCAGCATTAAATCCTGCTAATGTAGATTATCTCTATTTTAGAACTAAAGAGGATGGTACTGGAGGACATACATTTTCTAGAACTTATGATGAACATTTAAAGGCTAATCCTAAAAAATAGTATTCAAATTAATCGTGGTTGTCCACGATTAATTTATGCAAAGGAGGAAAATCTAAATTTGAGTCATATAAATGAAGAATATATTGAAGAATATATACGAAATATATTACCAGATAATAAACCTTATTTAAGGGAATTGGAAATATATGCAGAAAATAATCATGTACCTATAGTGGAAAAAGAGGTTGCCCAATTATTAAAACTTTTATTAAAAATTCACCAGCCTAAAAATATATTAGAAATTGGTACTGCCATTGGTTATTCAACTCTTATAATGGCAGAAGTGACTGAATATGCAAAAATTACCACCATAGAAAGATTGCCTCAAATGATAGAACTAGCAAAAGATAATATAAACAATACCAAATATAAAAATAGAATCAATATATTAGAAGGGGAAGCTGAAGAAATACTTCCTACTTTAGAGGGAAAGTACGATTTTATTTTCTTAGACGCTGCAAAGGGGCAATACTTAGAATTTTTCAACTTGTGTATGGATATATTGGAACCAGGAGGTTTAATTGTTTCAGACAATGTACTTTTTAAAGGCATGGTTGCTTCTGATAAATTGGTTGTTAGGCGAAAAAAAACCATAGTAAAGAGATTAAGGGAATATTTAAAATACATTAATGAAATAGATGGGTATATATCTGCCATTATTCCTATTGGAGATGGAATAGCCCTAAGTTATAGAGAGGAGTAGGAAATTTGGGAAAAATAGAACTATTGGCACCAGCGGGAGATTTAGAAAAACTAAAAATGGCCATAATTTATGGCGCCGATGCAGTATATCTTGGAGGAGAAGCTTTCGGACTAAGAACTGCCTCTAAAAACTTCACTATGGAAGAAATAAAAGAAGGAGTAGAGTTTGCTCATAGTAGAGATAAAAAAGTGTATGTAACCATGAATATTATTCCTCATAATGAGGATTTAGAAGGATTAGAAGATTATGTATTAGAATTATATAACAATAATGTAGACGGAGTAATAGTATCTGACCCTGGGATATTTTCCATAATACAAAGAACTGTTCCAAATCTACCTATACATTTAAGTACTCAGGCAAGTGTTACAAATTATGAAACCATAATGTTTTGGTATGAATTAGGAATTAGAAGAATTGTTTTAGCACGAGAATTGTCATTAAAAGAGATTGAAGAAATAATAAAAAAGGTTCCAAAGGATTTAGAAATAGAAGTTTTTGTCCATGGTGCTATGTGTATTTCTTATTCTGGAAGATGTTTGCTTAGTAATTATATGACAGGTAGAGATGCAAATATGGGGGATTGTGCTCAGGCTTGTAGATGGAAATATCATTTAGTAGAAGAAAAAAGGCCAGGGGAATATTTTCCTGTG
>JAAZMA010000159.1 GCA_012799055.1 Tissierellia bacterium | reverse complement strand
GGTCCTAATATGGAAAATACAGTTACTGCAATGGCATTTATTGTATATAACAAACTCATAAATATTCCCTTTTTATTAGGTTCTATTTCAGATAGTAGGGTTTGATATGCTGTCCAACCTGAGTCTAAACCCAATGCCATTAATATTAGGGAGACTATAATTAAGTTTAAACTATTAGAAATTAATAATATTATAAGACTTACAAAAACTAGGGAATAGGATATTTTAGCTAGTTTTTCTTTTCCTATTTTATCAATAAATAATCCTGCAAAGATTACACCAAACATAGTTCCAAAGGCCACAATAGTATAAACATAGCCTATTTTCAATTGATTTAGTTTAAAATGGCTAGAAAGATAAATCCCTAAAAAGTTCATTAGAAAAAGTGGTGTAGCCAAAAATAAAAAAGCTATTAATAATGCCTTAAAATTAATTGGCTTTTTAATCAATGAGTTTAATTCTCTTATTTCCAATTTAATCTCATTGTTTTTTTCTGTTTCAGGAAGCATTGTCATAAATATTAAAGATATAATGCCTATAATTGTAAGTGGTAAATAAATACTTAGTAAATTATTGTATTTTGCAATTAAAGTAGTAGCGTATATTGGGCTACCTAATATGGCAATGCCAAAGGCTAGTCTTAATAATCCTGATGCTTTTCCCCTAGATTCATAGGGGATAAATTCACTTATGTAACTAAAGTTTATGCCACTTAATGCAAAGTATCCAATACCTATAAATACTCTACCTATAGCAAAGAGTATGGGGATTTTGGCAAGACCTGAAATAATAGTCCCAATTATAAAAAACAATAAAGACAATATAATGCTTCTCTTTTTACCATATTTGTCTGCAAAGGCTCCAAGTATTGGCACCAATAGACCTACTATGGAAAAGCCTATATTAAAAAAGACTACTGAGCTAGGTTTAATTTTAAAATACTCAGAAATATAAGGAGCCAGAGGAGCTACTAAATTCATCTCAACTGCAATAATTAATTGTATAAAAAAAGTAGTGAAAAAAATAAAAAAAGTTTCCATGAAATCCTCCTTTAATTATGTAGTATATTTATTATATATTATATTTGCAAAAATGGAATAGTAATGATATAATATCGCTTGACGATATATTAGATAGTCGAAATAAAATCGGAGGTTAAATTGTGGAAAATAGGGAAGTATTAGAAAAAAAATCTGAATCTATATCCAATTATATTAGGGAATGTAGTGGAATAATACATGAAAAGGGCCATAGTATAGCTGAAGAATATGGTTTAACCTATGATCAATATCATATTCTTCTTTATTTAAGGCACCAAACTAATCCACCTAGTATAAATACTATTTCAGAAAAATTTAATAGAGCACAAAACACTATTTCAGAAAAGATTTCAAGATTAGAGGAAAAAAACTTAGTAGAAAAAATAGACGATAAATTAGACAGAAGAATTACAAGGGTAATAATTACAGAAAAGGGTAATCAATTAATTAAGACCATTAGAAAAGAGAGAAATGTTAGAATTGTTTATAATGCTTTAGAAACAATGAATGAAAAAGAAATAGATAGTTTATTAAGTAATTTAAATAAATTATATGATAATTTAAAGGAGGGGGACTAAAATTTGCTAAAAAAATTTGTATCCTATTATAAACCACATAAAAAACTATTTTTTATAGATATGTTTTTTGCTTTTTTAATATCTGCATTTGATTTAGTATTTCCCATGGTTTCTAGAAATATTGTGGACAAAATTATACCAGCGGGAAGAATGGATTTATTACTTAGATGGACAATAATTATGATTGCTTTGTTTATACTAAGATATATTAGTTATTATATAGTATCTTATTGGGGACATGTATTGGGTGTTTATATTGAACACGATATGCGTAGAGATTTATTTAGCCATCTACAAACACTTCCCTTTAGTTATTATGATAATACAAAAACTGGGCATATAATGTCTAGACTTGTAAATGATTTAAGGGATATTACAGAACTTGCCCACCATGGTCCAGAAGATTTATTTATTTCTACTGTTATGTTAGTAGGCTCCTTTATTATG
>JAAZMA010000307.1 GCA_012799055.1 Tissierellia bacterium | reverse complement strand
TTTAAAAATTTCAAAGAAGCTTTGGATTTTGTAAATAAAGTAGGTGAATTAGCAGAGGAAGAAGGACATCACCCAGATATTTTTCTATCCTGGGGAAAAGTAATTATTCAGCTATGGACCCATAAAATTGGTGGACTACATGAGAATGATTTTATATTGGCAGCTAAAATTGATGAACTCCCTCTTTAAATAAATGATTTTGTTAATAAAGCCTTGAGTTAATATCTCAAGGCTTTATTATTAATTTTATTAATCTAATAATATACATACTTGTTCCTTTTCAAGAGAAGTTTTTACATCTATTATTCTTTGATTACTTGAACCTCTAAATTTAAGTAACATGGATTTTTTATCTATATCAAATTTGCCATCAATTAATATATCTGTGGCTAAAAGTAGTTCTTGCCAACTGTTGTTTATTTCCATTTCGTTGATTATTTCTTCAAAGGTATATCCTGTATAAGTTACTACATTTAATCCCATATCTTTTATTTTATTGGCAAGTATTGCACAATTTTTACCTTGATGAAATGGCTCTCCACCTGTTAAAGTTATTCCATCTAATAGGGGATTTTCTTCCACTAGTTTTATTATCTCATCTATTTCAATATAATATCCATGACTAAAAGAGTGGGTTTCTGGATTATGACAACCTATACAATTGTGGACACAACCTTGAGTAAATACTGTTAGTCTTATTCCTGGCCCATCTACTATGGATTCTTTTATTATACCTGCAATTTTTATTTTCTTATCCATATCTACACCTCTTAATTATAGGAGCAAGAAAAATGTTTTACCCTATCTCTTTCTTCAGCTCTTTTGGCATCATTAAATCTGTCTAGAGTTCCTACTAAATATCCAGTAATTCTTCTAATCCTATCAAATTTAATATTTCCTTCTTCTCTACCACATTTAGGACAAGTATCTCCTATTATTCCAGTATAACCACATATTGGGTCCCTATCTACTGGATGATTAATGGAGCCATAACCAATTCCTGCTTCTTTCATAGCCCTAATGATTTTTTCAAAAGCATCTAAATTTTGTGATGGGTCTCCATCTAATTCAATATAGGTAATATGTCCTGCATTAGTTAGTTCATGATATGGGGCCTCTATATTTATCTTGTGGAAAGCTGTAGTATCATAATATACTGGTACATGAAAACTATTGGTATAGTATTCCCTATTAGTAACTCCTTCTATATTTCCATATATTTCTCTGTCCATACTTACAAATCTACCAGCTGTCCCTTCTGCAGGTGTAGCCAATAATGTAAAGTTCATATTAAATTGTCTACTAGTTTCATCTAATCTATCTCTCATATGTCCAATAATTTCCAAGCCTAATTTTTGGGCTTCTTCACTTTCTCCATGATGTTTTCCTATTAATGCCTTTAAACATTCTGCCAAGCCTATAAATCCAATAGACAGGGTACCATGTTTTAAAACTTCCCTAATTTCATCTTTTTTATCTAAAGTATCAGAGTCAATCCATATACCTTGACCCATTAAAAAGGGAAAGTTTTGCACTTTTTTACTTGCTTGGATTTCAAATCTTTCCAATAATTGTTCTATTACTAAGTCTATGGTTTTATCCAATTCTTTATAAAATCCTTCAATATTACCAGAATTTTTAATTCCCAAACGTGGCAAATTAATAGTGGTAAAACTTAAATTACCTCTTCCATTGACAATCTCTCTATCTGGATCGTATATATTTCCTATAACCCTAGTTCTACATCCCATATAGGCAATTTCCGTTTCTGGACAACCTTCTTTATAATATTTAATATTATAAGGTGCATCTATAAAGGAGAAATTTGGGAATAATCTTTTAGCACTTACTTTGCAAGCAAGTTTAAATAAATCGTAATTTGGATCCCCTGGATTATAATTAACTCCTTCTTTAACTTTGAAAATTTGTATAGGGAATATAGGAGTTTCTCCATTTCCTAATCCTGCTTCAGTGGCTAATAATAAATTTTTTATTGCCATTCTCCCTTCTAAAGAAGTATCTGTACCATAGTTAATAGAACTAAAAGGTATTTGTGCCCCAGCTCTAGAATGCATAGTATTTAAATTGTGAACCAATGCCTTCATAGCTTGATATGTCCTTTTGTCTGTATCTTTATAGGCATTTTTTTCTGCAAAGTTTTGCACCTTGTCTACTAATTCTTCATTATTTAATAATTCATTTAAATATTCAGCTTCTTTTTCCTTATATTCATTATTATTTTCTAAAGTAGGTAATAAATTGTATTCATTTTCTAAAACCTCAAATATATTATTTATATTTTCTTCTAAATCTACTTCCTCTACTAATAGTTCAATACTTTTTATTAAATTTTCTCTATAGGACCTTTTATAGGTTTTGGCAACTCCCAATGCCATTCCATAATCAAAATTAGGGATACTTTGGCCACCATGTTGATCATTTTGATTAGATTGTATAGCAATACAGGCTAAGGCTGCATAGGATTCGATTTTTTGAGGTTCTCTTAAATAACCATGGCCTGTGTTAAAGCCCCCTTCAAATAATTTTATTATATCTATTTGACAACAGGTAGTAGTCAATGTTAAAAAATCCAAATCGTGAATATGTATATCTCCATTTTTATGAGCTTTTGAATGAGCAGGATTTAATACAAATAAATCGTAAAATTGTTTGGCACTTTCTGAACCATATTTAAGCATAGTACCCATGGCTGTATTGCCATCTATATTTGCATTTTCTCTTTTTATATCCACATCCTTAGCATCTTTAAAGGTTAAATCCTCAAAGACTTTCATCAGTCTTGTGTCCATTTCCCTTATTCTATTTCTTTCTGCTCTATATAATATGTATTCTTTAGCAGTCTTAGCATGTCCATTTTCTATAAGAACCTTCTCTACTATATCTTGTATCTCTTCAACACCTGGAACTGTATTTCTAAATCTTTCATTTAAAATAAAGGTAACTTCCTCTGCTAATTTTAAAGCAGTTTCATAATCTTGTCCACCAGCAGCTTGGGCTGCTTTAAATATAGCATTTGTAATTTTTTCTATATTAAAAGGAACTTCCCTTCCATCTCTTTTTTTAATTTTTGTTATCATTTTTTTGCCTCCTTATTTGCCATAGTTTTCTATATCTTGTATATATATAATATCAAACCTCTATATATAGTGTCAATAATTTTGCTAAAATTAGTTATTTTGACTTATTCTATTATTTAGTGTATATTCATTAGTGAAATCTTTATATATTATATTAGATTTTGATACATAAAACAATCAAGGAAGGTGATTTTTTGAAAGCAATTATTTTTGATATGGATGGAGTTATTATAAATAGCGAACCAATACATTTTGAATTGGAAAGGGAACTCCTTGAAGAATTAGGTGGCAAAATCACACCAGAGGAACATAATACCTTTGTAGGAACTACAGATTATCATATGTGGGATACCTTTAAAAAAAGATTTAATATTGAACTTTCAATTGAAGAAATAATTCAAATGAAAAGGGAAAGATTTAATGAAAATATTCATAGAATTAATCTAGTAGATAATTTTTGGGATTTTTTAATGAAAGTTTATAAGGCAGATTATCTATTGGGTTTAGCCTCATCTAATAATAAGGAAACAGTAAATTTAATAATAGAAAGATTTAATCTAGATAAGTATTTGAAAGTAGCTATGAGTGGTGAAGAAGTAAAAAAGGGGAAACCTGATCCTGAAATATTTTTAACTACAGCAAATAAATTAAATGTACCACCTTCCAAATGCATAGTAATTGAAGACGCTGCAAATGGGGTTTTAGCAGCAAAATCTGCAGGTATGAAGTGTATAGGATTACAAAACCCTGGCTCTGGAAATCAAGATTTGTCTAAGGCAGATTTAGTAATAAATAATTTTAATGAATTAGATTTAGATTCATTAGAAAAATTATTAGGGTAAATATTTAGCAAATACTTAACTATATCTATTTCAAAATCACCTACCCTTTTCTAGGCTAGGCCTAAAAAAGGGTAGGTCTTATATAATGCACAATTTACAATATTAGAAGCCTAAATGACAATATTAGGCTTTTTTACTTTTCTAAATCTATATGGCAATAGCCACCTGGGTTTTTCTTTAAATATTTTTGATGGTATTCTTCTCCATCGTAGAAAACTTTTAATGGTTCTATTTCTGTAACTATTGGGTCTTTATATTTCTTTTGTTCCTTATCTTTGGTTTTATTTATTGTTTCTAAATCTTTTTCATCTAAATAATATATTCCAGTTCTATATTGGCTTCCTATATCTGGACCTTGTCTATTAAGTAGGGTGGGATTAATTATTTTCCAAAATCTATTGAGTAATTCTTCTAAGGGTATAATATTTTCATCAAATTTTATATATACTGCTTCTGCATGGCCTGTGGTATTGGTACAAACTTCTTCATAAGTAGGATTTTCTGTATGTCCATTGGCATAGCCTACTTTTGTATCTACTACTCCATTAATTCTTGACATATATTCTTCTACACCCCAAAAACAACCTCCAGCTAATACTATTTCTTTCATATTTCATCTCTCCTATTATTTTATTTTTCCCAATTTTGAAAATGGATATATTTGAAATACTGCTTTACCTGATACATCCTCTATATCTACTAATCCAATTTCTTCGCTTCTACTATCTAAACTTCTACCCCTATTGTCTCCCATTACAAATAGCTTTCCCTTTGGAATTTTATCTATAACTATATTACCAAAGGTATCTCCTCCATTAATATAGCTTTCTTCTAATTTCTCTCCATTTAAAAAAACTTCTCCATTTTTTATTACAAGACTATCCCCTTCTAAAGCTATTACCCTTTTAATTAAACTTTTAGTCTTTCCCATTTTCCATTTACTTATAAAATTTAACCCTGTTAAATCTTCAGGATTAATTTCTAAATTTGTTTTAACTATAACTATATCTCCATGACTAATATCTTTGCTTTTAAATATAATTAAAAAATCATTATGATTTAAAGTTGGATTCATAGAACTACCATAAACTTTTGTACCACTTATAAAAGAAGTAATGGCTAAGGCTAAAACTAGGGCAATTACTATGGATTTAATCCATTCAATGATTTCTTTTTTCATATTTCATCATCTCCTTTTATATATTATACAATTTTTTCTTATGTTTTTAAACTTAAAAGAGAATTGCTTAAGCAATTCTCTTTCTATTTAATCTTAATTAAAACAGTAAATTCCACATCTTCTATAATGGTCTCCCCTTCAGAGGCAATTCTACCTGAAATACTATTTACTATAAATTTTACCCCTACTTTTTCATTTTCCTTTATAATAGTAGTATTTTCTGGATTTAATCTATTTCTATTTTCTATAAAATCATCTTTTTGTTTTTCTATAATCTCATTAGCTAAATCACTTATATTAGCTTCATAAACTAAATTATCTAATTCTTTTATTGTCAATTTAAAATTTTCCTTATTATAAAAAATCTCCATATTGTCAACTTTAACACTTCTATCAAGTATTCTATAATTGTTTAATAAATAATCGTAGTCCTTTATATCTATAATATTATTTCTTTCCTGTTGTGTATAATAATAGAAATATTCATTATTATATATATTTTTCTCTATATAAGAAAATCCAAAGACTTCTTCCATATTATTAATCTTAAAATCTTCTGGTAAATATTTTACATTTTCCAGGGAATGATTTGTATTAAAATAATTTAGTATCATGCTTATTTCTTCTTTATCCTCAATACTTATATTACTGGCAGCTTCTACTTTATTATCCACTAGCATATTGTTCCTTGTTAAAATAGATTTTAATCTATTATTTTGACTTCTCTTAGATACATTAAAGCTACTTAAAGGTCCAAAGGCTGAATTTAGTGCTATTATGGATAATACTATGGGAATTATTATGTTTTTTTGCTTTTTGCTAAATATAAAGTATAGCATAATCCCTAATACCCAAAGTCCTAATACCAATGCAAAGTATCTATTTTCAGTTATGCCATATTCATTAATTCTTATTCCCATGGAAATAAACATCATTATTAGTATAGGTATAATTAATTTTGGAAACCAAAATTTAAATCTATTTGCCCATTTGTTTTCTTTTAATATGGGACTAATAAAAAATACAACTGCCACAGATACAGTTGAATACCATAGTACTAAATGAGATACTATACCTTGAGGCCAGTTTTTAGTTATAATAATTTTTCCAAAATAAATATATAGTATAGTTGTATATATACTAATTAAAGGGATTACTATATATAATAATAAAACCTTTAGAGATTTAGGGTAATTATATTCGCTAAAATCTGCGTTTGTTTCGGGAATTTTTGCTAAAAACATAGATGGTGCAAAGATTCCTCCTACTATTAAAAATGTATAATAATAGGTTTTTCCCGAAATATTGGCATTAAATAATTGGTCTATGGTGAAAAATATGGCAAATACCCCCATTAATAAAACAAAGGAATATATTGCTGTTAAGAAGAAACTAGAAAATACCTTTATTATATAGAATTCATAATCTTCTTTTCTCTTAATCCAGGGTATATAGCTAAATGCTAAATACAAAAATATAGATACTCCTATATATCTAATAGTACTTACCATATTTAAATCTTTTAATAAAAATTTATAATATAGTATTAAGACAATAGCTCCTAATATATAGCCTATTGCTTTGTAAATGCCTTTTAGATTATCCTTTTGTTCATATATTAACTTAATACATAGGGACATTGGAATACCTAGAGCAATTATCATATTTACTCTTTCAAAGATTTTTCTAGATTCAATGGATAAATTTGCTCCTTTTTCAGATAAAATAATTAACATAATTACTAAAGTGGTAGATATGGCTATGGTTATTGGAAATCTTCTAATGCTTTTTTTAATGCTACTGTAGATGTTTTTCAGTTTATTTACTACTTTCATATTTAAGTCCCTCCTTTATATTTTTATAATATAATCTAATAGTATAAATTGCAATGAAAAAAAGGTGTCAAATTTATTACAATTTAACACCTTTTTATTCTTCTCTTCAAATTCTATTTTCCATTATTTGATTTAAATCCTTGTCTCCTCTTCCTGATAGATTAATTATTATTATTTTGTCCTTTGGTAAAGTAGCTGCTAGTTCCATACCATAATAAATAGCATGGGAACTTTCTATGGCTGGTATTATACCTTCAAGTTTAGATAATTTATGAAATGCCTCTAAAGCTTCTTTGTCATTAACTGAAACGTATTTAGCCCTTCCCATATCTTTATAATAACAATGTTCTGGTCCTACTCCTGGATAATCTAAGCCTGCTGCTACAGAGTGAACCTTAACCTGTTTTTCATCTAAAGTATAACATTTAAACCCATGGATTATTTCTACTTCCCCTTTGGCAATAGAGGCTGCATGATATTTAGTATCAATGCCTTTGCCTGCCGGCTCTACTCCTATTAAATTTACTTCTTTATCTTCCACAAAGGGATGGAATATTCCTATGGCATTGCTCCCTCCTCCAACACAGGCAATTACATAATCTGGTAATCTTTCTTCTTGTTCTAATATCTGTCTTTTTGCCTCTTTCCCTATAATAGATTGAAATTCCCTTACAATTAATGGATAGGGATGGGGACCTACTGCTGAGCCTAGTAAATAAAATGTGTCATTGGAATTTAATACAAAATCTTCTAAGGCCTTATCCACTGCTTCCTTTAGTGTGGCATTTCCATCATGTACTGGTACCACATCTGCCCCTAGTATTTTCATTCTAAAAACATTTGCTTCTTGTCTTTTTACATCTACAGCGCCCATATATATGGTGCAATCCATATTAAATAGTGCTGCTACAGTTGCAGTGGCAACCCCATGTTGCCCTGCGCCAGTTTCGGCAATTAGCTTTTTCTTATTAGCTCTTTTTGCTAGTAATCCTTGACCTAGGGCATTGTTTATTTTATGGGCTCCAGTATGGTTTAAATCTTCCCTTTTTAAATATATTTTAGCTCCACCAATGTATTTACTTAAGTTTTCTGCGTAGTATAGTGGGCTTTCTCTTCCCACATAATTTTTATAATAATAAGCTAATTCATTTTGAAAATCTTCATCTTCAATATGATTATAAAAATTATTTTCTAATTCTTCCAATACTTTCTTTAAAGAATCAGGTACATAAGCTCCACCAAATTTTCCAAAATATCCATCAAATTTTTTCATAAGATTTCCTCCTTTATTTTAAATATAAAAAAACCCTCCCCTAAAATATATTAGGGTGAGGGTTTAATTCACGGTACCACCTAAATTATGCATAAAAGCATCACTCTTAATGGGATACTAACATATCCTGTCCATAGATAACGGTTGGCTTCCGGCAAATAGTACTTTCCATTGGATTTCCCATGGCTTCTTTAGGGTCCATTCATTAAAAACTATATTATTGGGCTCTCACTATCCCCAATTCTCTGTAAATAATCATTTTTAACTACTCTTCCCTAGCATAGAATTTTTACATAATTAAAATTATTAAGACACATTATATAACAAAAATAATTTATTTGCAATAGAAATTTAAAATTTAGCCTTCTGCTCTAACAACTTCTTTTTGCCATTTATTACTTTTGTAAACCAAATATCCATAAACACATATTAAAAAATTGCTAAAACTCATGGAAAACCATATGCCTGTAGGACCATAATCTGTAAAGTGCTTAAATATTAAAATCATAGGAATCCTTATAAACCAAAGTCTACCAATGGCCATTGCCATAGAATATTTAGTATGGCCTGAACCTTGAAAAAGTCCTTGAAATATACTAAACATGCCCATTAAAGGCATAGATAGAGAAATATATCTTAAATAGGAAGTACCCTGTTTTATTACTTCCATATCATCTTTATTTCTAATAAAAAAATTAATAATGCCTTCGTCTTGCCAAAGTAAAAGTCCTGTACCTACAATCCCAATAATAAGTACAATTTTAGCTGATTTTTTAAAAGCTTCCATTACTCTGTCATACTGTCCTGCTCCTATATTTTGCCCTACTATGGATGTTAAAGCTGCTCCAATTCCCATAGGTGGTTGCATTATTAATGAAGTAACTCTGTTGACCATGGCAAAGGCTGCTAAAGTAGAGGTGCCATAGGATGCTATAAAGCTATTTAGTACTGTAAACCCTAATGCAGCTCCTGATTGACCAATAGTTGCAGGAAATCCTATTTCTAAAATTTTTTGAAGCATATTTTTATTAAATTTAAAACCTTTAAACTGAAGTTTTATCATGGGAGAATGATTTTTAAGTATGAAAATCCCTGCAAATACTAAAATAGCTTGGGATATTACTGTGGCTATGGCTGCACCTGCTACTCCCATGTCAAATGTAAATATAAATATAGGGTCTAGTATCACATTAATTATTGCAGATATCCCACTTAATATAGTAGGTGCTAAGGTGTTTCCCTGTGAATTCATAATGGAATTGAAATTAAAAAATAAAAAAACAAAGGGAAATCCTAAAAAGCTAATTTTTAAATATATATTACTGTATTTTGCTAAATCCCCTGTACCACCCATCCAACTAACTATAAAGGGACTTAAAAAATAGCCAATAATTGCAAAAAACACTGAAAAAATCATAGATATTACCATTAGCTGAGTTGCATATTCATTGGCCTTTTTATGTTCTGAGGCTCCTATTAATTGAGATAATATGGAAGTACCAGCTACGGAAATACCTATACCTAGGGAAATAAATAAAAATATTACTGGCCATACAAATGAAGTGGCTGCAAATTGTACAGATCCAAGTTTACTCACCCACATGGCATCTGCAAGATTGTATAATGTTTGAATAAAATTGTTTATCATAATTGGTATGGATAGTGTAATAATTACTTTATACATATCTCCATTTAGTATTAATTCTTTTCTATCTTTCCTTTCCATTAGCATCCCACCTTAATTATAAATTCTATTATGTATTATATCATTAGTAGAAAAAATAATAAAGTCCTTAGACACTCGAAATATATATTTTTTAAAAAAATTCTTCGCTTACCCTCAGAATGACAACAATCATGTCATCCTGAGCAGGTGGCGAAGAATTCTTATTTTAATTAGTCCTCATCATCGGCTATTTCTTTAATAGAAGTTATAAGTCCAGCCATATTTTGAATTTCTGATGGTATTATAATCTTAGTGGCTTTGCCATCTGCTACCTTGGCAAAGGTTTCTAGACTCTTTAAGGATACTACCTTATCATCTGCTCCTGCATTCTTTAACATTTTAAGGCCTTCTGCTGTGGCTTCTTGTACCTTTAGTATAGCTTCAGCTTGACCTTCTGCTTCTCTTATGGCCGCTTCTTTTTTAGCTTCTGCTCTAAGAATAGCTGCTTCTTTTTCTGCCTCTGCATTTAGTATAGCAGATTCTTTATTTCCTTCTGCTATTAATATGGCAGATTTCTTTTCTCCCTCTGCAATTAGTATTTTTTCTCTTCTTTCCCTTTCTGCTTTCATTTGTTTTTCCATGGCATCTTGAATTTCTGCAGGAGGAATAATGTTTTTCAGTTCCACTCTACTTATTCTAATTCCCCAAGGGTCAGTGGCTTCGTCTAATACAGCTCTCAATTCAGTATTAATTACATCCCTTGAAGTCAAAGTTTCATCTAGTTCTAAATCTCCAATTATATTTCTCAAAGTTGTGGCCGTTAAATTTTCAATGGCCATTAAAGGATTATTAACTCCATAGGTATATAGTTTAGGG
Organism: Tissierellia bacterium; assembly: GCA_012799055.1. Taxonomy (GTDB): domain Bacteria; phylum Bacillota; class Clostridia; order Tissierellales; family Tepidimicrobiaceae; genus JAAZMA01. Next base: position 718 of record JAAZMA010000307.1, on the reverse strand, counting down.
TCAGTAATACTATAATATACCACTGTGTCAATTTGCATTGTAACATTATCCTTTGTAATTACTGGTTGAGGTGGAAAATCTACCACCTGTTCCTTTAAACTAACTTTACAGGCTACCCTTTCTATAAAAGGTACTTTTACATGTAGTCCTACATTCCATGTGGTTTTATAAGCACCTAATCTTTCTATTACAAAAGCTGTGGCCTGTGGTACTACTCTAATATTTGATACTATTGCTGCTAATACAATTATAAAAATAATTGCAAAAACCCAACCCATTATGCAGTCCCCCTTTCTTTTTCTACTACTACTAATTTAACACCTTCAATATCTACAACTTCTACAAAGGTGCCTTCCTTTAGTGTTAAGCCATCTTGAGATTTTCCAGTCCAAATTTGGCCATTTATCCTTATTTGTCCAGGAGTTAAAGGAGTTATTTCCTTTACTACTTCACCAGTTTTACCAATAAATCTATCTGTATTGGTTTTTACTTTTTCAGATTTTACAGATTTCATTAAAACTGGTCTAAATATGAGAAAAGTCAATATAGAGGTAGCAATAAATCCAATTACCTGGCCTATTGGTGAAATCCCAAAATACTTTAATAAAATAGCTACTAAGGCACCTGCTGAAAACCATACACTTACTAAAGATAATGTAGATATTTCAATAATAAATGTAATAATAAATATTATTAACCAGTGTATAATAACACCTCC
>JAAZMA010000010.1 GCA_012799055.1 Tissierellia bacterium | reverse complement strand
GCTGCTGTTACAACTTGTCTCAAGGACTTAACCCTTACATCTCCTGCAGCTAAAACTCCTGGTACATTGGTTTCCATATCTTCATTGGTTTTAATAAAGCCATTTTCCAATTCTACTTTTCCTTCAAAAATATCTGTTACAGGGTCTAGTCCCACATAGGGGAAGATGATGAAATTATCATCTCCTTCTCTAGGAGTGATTGTAGTTTTTTCCCCAGTTTTCACATTTTCTATAACCATAGCTTCTACACAATCTTCTCCCTTTATTTCTTTAACTACTGTATCCCAAATAAAGTGAAGCCCATCACATTTAAAAGCTTTTTCTTGTATGGATTTAGCAGCTCTTAATTCATCTCTTCTGTGAATAATAGTAACTTTGTCTGCAAATTTTGTTAAATACATTGCTTCTTCAACTGCTGAATCTCCACCGCCAACTACATATACTTCTTTATCTATACATAAATTAGCATCACAAGTGGAACAGAAGGATATTCCCTTACCTATTAATTCAGCTTCCCCTTCACAGCCTATAGGTCTAGGTTTAACTCCAGTTGCTATAATAACAGCTTTTCCATGATAAACATTTCTAAAGGTTTCTACAATTTTTTCGTCTCCTGAAAAATCTACTTTTTTCACATTGGTAAATTTAAAATCTACGCCGTATTTTTTAGCCTGATCATAGAATAGGTTCATTAATTCTTCTCCACCTACTCCATTTGGGAATCCTGGATAGTTTTCCAAATCTTCAGTAGATGTAATAAGTCCACCAACTAGGGCCTGTTCTATAATAAGAGTTTTAAGTCTAGCTCTACCACAATATATACCTGCCGTAAGACCTGCTGAACCTCCACCTATTATTACTACATCATAATCTTCACGTTTTTTAGCCATTTATAACTCTCTCCTTACATAAAGTAATTTACTAGTAATTTACTGCCAGCCCAAGCTCCTAAAAATATAAATATTAGATATTGCCAACCATGAAGAGACATAGATGCCATACCACTAAATAAAGCTCCTATATTACAACCAAAGGAGATTCTAGCACCATATCCCATTAAAAGTCCACCTAGTATTGCAGCAGCAACTTGTTTGCCAGATTTGATTTTCTTAATTTTAAATTCAGAAGCCAAAAGTGTAGCCAGTAGTGCACCTACGATTATTCCTAAATTCATTATAGAACCAGTATGAGCTGCAAAACCTTTGGCTAAAGTTTCTCCACTACTACCTTGGAAATAAACCCAAGAACTTGGGTCTCCACCTAGGGCTTCAAATATCCAAGCTCCCCACATGGCAAGGGTAGATGTAACACCCCAAGGCTTACCATTTATTGTGAATAAAGCTATATTAAATATAGCTAATAATACTGCACCAGTTGTATAAGACCAAGGTTCTTTTAAAAATTTATTATAATAAGGACTATCTTTAATCATTAAGATGCCTCCTTTCAGTAATTAATACTTGTCATCTTGAGCAGCTAAGGTGAATCTATATTTTATTAAGGGATATTTATTTTATTTAAATAGATTCGTAGCCATGCTCAAGATGACAGTTATTATAGAGATTTAATAGTTTACTTAGTTTTTTCTATATAGATTTCCCATTGCCCACCGTCTATTTCTTCTACTTCACAATTAAATCCTTCTTTTCTTGCCCACTCAGGTACATTTTTAATAGCACAACTATGGTCAACTTCTACTATTAAAGTATCACCAACAGCCACATCTTTCTTCATTTTCTTTTGGGTCTTAATTAATGGTACTGGACAAGCCTCTCCTAAACAATCTAATCTAATTTCTTTTGCCATTTTATATTCCTCCTT
>JAAZMA010000120.1 GCA_012799055.1 Tissierellia bacterium | reverse complement strand
CCTTATTTCCTAATCCTTATCCCTGTATAAATTCCTTGAAGAACTTTATTTTCATGATAAAATGGAAATGAGATGGATAGTGGGGTTGGGGGGAGGGGAGCTTGAAGAACTTTATTTTCAGGTTACAGGAGTGCCTTTCTTGGGCCTAGCTTAAGGAAGGGAGTTTTTTAGAAACTTTAAGAGGCAGTTTGTGGAGGAAATAGTATGAAACCAAAAGTGGCATTTATCTGTGTTCACAACTCATGTAGGTCTCAAATGGCAGAGGCATTAGGTAAATTATTTGCCTCAGATATTTTTGATTCATATTCAGCAGGAACAGAAACTAAGCCTGAAATCAATCAAGATGCAGTGAGAATAATAAAAGATTTATATAATATAGATATGAATAAAACTCAGCATTCTAAGCTATTAACAGATATACCAGAAGTGGATATAGTAGTAAAAATGGGCTGTAATGTTGTTTGTCCACTTTTACCATCTAAGTATGAAGAAGACTGGGGTTTAGATGATCCTACAGGGAAAAGTGATGAAGAATTTATTAAAACAGCAAGAATAATTGAGGAAAAAGTAAAGGATTTAGCAGAAAGAATAAAAAATAAGAAAATAAAACTATAATAAAAAAAGGTCAACTTTTGATGACCTTTTTTTCATGCAAAAAACCAATACTTTGGCTTTAATTTCAATTTATGATTCCATTTTCAAATAGAATATCCTAATAATAAAAAAATAGAGTAAAAACTTACTCCTATAAAAATAAGTTTCTCTAATTTTCCATTAGTTTTAAATGTAATAGGTGAGGATATATGTGTATTCAAAGGATAAAACAATCTTATACCCATAGGTGTAAAAAAGTCTGCTACTAAATGTAATGCATATCCTATACTAAAACCATAATATATATTGGGAAAATTAGAATCCATATTATAGATTTTCATTATAGATATTATAGAAAGAAACCCCACAATACTATGGGTAAATCCCCTATGGCCAGATATTCCAAATAGAAAGGCTACTAGGCCTAAAATCAAAAAAACATTTACATTTTTCATAAAATATAAATACATAAATATGCCACTAAGCCCTATAAAAAACAATGTTTTATAAAAACCATTATTTTTCTTTAAAAGTATTTGATTTAATTTTGACTTTGGATGGTCTAAATCTGGAACCAAAGAACCTAATGAAGCTGCCAATACAAATACCATAAGTTCCTCTGGTGGGGAATCAAAAGCTAAAGTCAAAGCTGTGGCTACTCCTATTGCAATATGAGTTTTTCCTGTCATTATACTCCTCCATAGATGTCTTATATTTAAGTGGTTTCTATATTATAACCATTTTCGAACATATATTCAATGGAAAAATAATGTAAAATCCAGGTTTTACTGTTTTAATAATAAATTTTAAAAAATCAAAAAAATATAAAAAAATAAAATTTACAGTTAATAATTCATAAAAATTGGGTAAAAGTTATTTGGAATAGAAAATAAAATATAGTAAGGGGTGAATTATTTGAAACGTTTATCAAAAATCCTTCTATTAGTCCTAGTAATTACAACTCTAACTATGGCGCT
>JAAZMA010000123.1 GCA_012799055.1 Tissierellia bacterium | reverse complement strand
TTTAAATCTAGAAGCAAATTTTATTCCACAATAATTACCTAAGTTAGCTTTATTTTAATTAAACCCATCATAAACCTACACTAAGATTGGTGCCAGGTACAAATGTTTTAAGGTGAATATTACTCCTCCAATCCTAATACTCTCTTATAATAATTTTTCTGCTGAATAATTAATTCCAATAGCTCCTAAAGGTGCTGTGATTAATATAGACAATACTGCAATAGCCAATATAAGATCCCCTGACTCTAGTCCCAATGATAGTGGAACTGCTCCCATTGCAGCTTGTACTGTTGCTTTTGGTATATAGGAAATAGTACAAAAAAGTCTTTCTTTCCAATTTAAATCTGTGCCTAATAAAGAAATCATTACCCCTATACTTCTTCCTAATAAACCAACTAATATAATTACAATACCTATTTTCCCTGCATCAAGAGCTACATTAATATTTACTTGAGCCCCTACTAATACAAATAATAATATTTCTGCAAAAACCTAAATTTTATTAAATTTTATTGCTAATCTTTTCCCTACAATTGGTATTTTCTCCATTATAACAAATCCTATAGACATAACTCCCAATAAAGATGCTATTTGAATTTTCATTTCTATTAAATTCTCCAATTCAGTTAATAAAATTGCAAAACCAAGTATTATTAAAACTTTTTTGTATCTTGAATATGATATTTTTTAAATATTTTTACTAGGATAAATCCAATAATCGTACCAGATATGATACCTAATATTATTGATACAAGAATATTTAAAAGTTGTATACCAATATTTATATGTGCTCCACTATACAAACCTAAAAAAGCACTAAATATAGTAATAGCAAAAACATCATCAATAGAGGCCCCGGCCAATATTAAGGTTGGAATTCCTTTTTTAGTTCCTATATTGTTTTTAATTAATTTTAGCATAGAAGGAACTACAACAGCAGGGGAAACTGCTGCAATAATAAAACCCAATATTCCTCCTTCTATAAAAGAAAAATCTAGAAGTTTAATAGCTGCAAATGTAATAAAAAATCCTTCAATTAAACCTGGTACGCAGCTCATCTTTAATGCAGTGCTTCCATTTCTTTTTAAGTCTTCTTTATTAATCCCTAGTCCTGCTCTTAGTAAAATAATAATTAAAGCAATCTTTCTTAAATCAGCTGCTGCATTAATCATATCTTGTTGTAATAAATTAAAACCATAGGGCCTATAATAATTCCTAAAATAAGCATTCCCAATAATCCTGGCATTTTAAACTTTTCAAATAATTTATTTGCTGGCAATCCTAGTAATATTATTATAGCTAAACTTTCAGCCACAAAATCATCTCCTATTCATTGCAATTACAAAAAATAAAACTCCTACAGATATACTTATAGTATTCCTGTAGGAGTCATTAGCATTAAGCGGTTAAGGTGAATTCCATCACCATTATTTATTTTTTATTTGAAATAATATTATACTTAAACGCCTATGTCAAGAAGCTAAAACCTATGGATAGTGTTAGCTATTGTTAAAAAACAAATGGCTTAACCCTATCTTTTTTAAAATACTATTTGAATTTATATATATCATATGTTAAAATTAAATTGTAAATTTAATTTGGAGGTTGCCAATGAACATATTTCTTGCTAAATAAGAAAATTTTATAGTACAAAAATGCAATGTAAAATATAACAGTTGTATTTTTGTGTCTATTTTTAGCGAGAAATCTCTTTTAAATATATTTGAAATTTAAAGATGATTTTTTATCATCTTTTTTTATACCTTTTTTGTGTTGCCAAGAGAGCTTTCTCTTGGCAATTTTTTGTTTAGAAAACTATTTTGATGTCCTATACGGAGGTGAAAGATGTGAACAAATTTTTTTGAAACTAAAAACATCTATAAAATAAGGAGTGAAATATATTGGCACTTATAGATATTAAAAATTTAACATTTACCCATATTGGAGGCATAAAACCTATTTTTGACCAAGTAAATTTACAATTAGATACAAATTGGAAATTAGGATTTATTGGGCGAAATGGATATGGAAAATCCACATTTTTAAAACTTTTAATGGGGAAATTCCCCTATAAAGGTAGTATCCATTCCCCTGTTTCCTTTGAGTATTTTCCTTATATAGTTGAAAATCCAGAAAATATAACTATAGAGGTTATTGAAAACTTAAAAGGTGAATTTCCATTGTGGAAATTGGAAAAGGAAATGAATTTATTAGAGTTAAAAGAAGATATACTATATCGCCCATTTTCTACCTTAAGCCATGGAGAACAAACTAAAATCCTCCTTGCCACTATGTTTATTACAGATAATCAATTTCTATTAATTGATGAACCTACTAATCATTTAGATATTCATGGTAGAAAACTAGTGGCGGAATATTTGGCAAATAAGAAAGGTTTTATAGTAGTATCCCATGATAGGGAATTTTTAAATATATCTGTTGATCATATATTGGCTATTGAAAGAAACAAAATTGTTCTTATGAAAGGGAATTATGATACATGGCAACATAATAAACATTTAGAAGATAAATTTGAATTAGAACAAAATGAAAAACTTAGAAAAGAAATACGAAGACTAAAAGAATCTGCAAGAGAAAAAGCTATATGGTCAGATAAAGTAGAGGCTACAAAAATTGGTCAAGGTCCTGTAGATCGAGGTTATATTGGTCATATGGCAGCTAAAATGATGAAACGTTCTAAAAATATTGAAAAGCGTTATGAAAAAGCTATTGAAGAAAAACAAAAATTATTAAAAAATATTGAAGAAATTGAAACCTTACAGATTTCTCCCTTAGAACACCATGGAGATACTCTTATTGAAGGGAAAGATTTTATAATATCTTATGATAGTGTTCCAGTATTTGAGCCTATCTCTTTTACTGTAAATCAAGGGGAATGTTTAGTATTACAAGGCAAAAATGGTAGTGGAAAATCTAGTATTATTAAAGCAATTTTAGGTGAAAGACTACAAACAAGTGGACATTTGTGGAAAGCAAAAGGGATTACAATTTCCTATGTACCACAACAATTTGATTTTTTAAAAGGGGATTTGTTTCAATTTATCAATAAGTCAAATATTGATAAAACTCAATTTCTAACCATATTTCGTAAAATGGGTGTTTCTAGAGAACAATTTAATATTCCCATGGAAAACTACAGCAGTGGTCAAAAGAAAAAAGTTCTATTAGCAAAATCTCTTTGTGAAGAAGCTCATGTGTATATTTGGGATGAACCACTAAATTACATTGATATAATCTCCAGAATTCAAATTGAAAATATGATATTAGAATATGCCCCTACAATGATTCTTATAGAACATGATATTAAATTTATTGATAAAGTTGCCACTGATATTGTAAAATTGGATTAGGCTCTAATGAAAAGGGAGGTTTAAACCAATGAATAATTTGTTTCTAACTGGAAAAAAAGGAGTAGGAAAGTCAACTATTATAAACAAAATAATAGAAAAAGTTAATTGTTCCATTGGAGGATATATTACTGAAAAACAAGTGGAAAACAATATAAAAACATTTACTATAATATCTTTATACAATAATAAAGATAGATATCCTATTGCAAAAATTAATGAAAAAAACTTTGAAAAGAAAATATTCACAGATAATTTTAAACATCATATTCCCTTAACGTTAGATAAAAGTTTAAAAAATAGAGATTTAATAATATTAGATGAATTAGGTTTTATGGAAAATAATATTGAACCCTTCACTGGAAAAATATATGAAATCTTAGATAGTAATAATGTAGTATTTGGAGTATTAAAAGATTATAACTGTACATTTTTAAATAATATAAAATCAAGAGATGATGTTTTAGTTATTGAAATTACCCAAAACAATAGGGATACCATTGAGCAGGAGATTATTAATATCTTAAAGGAAATTAATGTACCTTTTAAATAATTATATTCATAAGAAATCTCAAATTAAAGAAGCCTCATAATTAATCATTTTCCTTTAACAATATTATGGGGCTTTATATCTTCTTTTGCCTTTTCAGGGTTTAATATTAAACTTGAACCTACTGTTCCTTTGTCAATATTATTATTTATTTTAATAAATTTTTAGCAAAATCTCTAGATTTCTTTAAATCTTTGGAATTAGGCCTACCTTTGGCAATACCTCCAATAATCTAATTATACTTTTATGAAACTTTCCATAATAAATTCCTGAACCAAAGCCAATTAGATCATATTTTTCTAAAACCTCTAAATTTACTTCGGATATTCTCATCATATCAGCATTTAATGCTTCTGCCATTGCACAGGCAATTTTTTCGGTATTGTTATGATGAACCGAAGCATATATAATTAATGTTTTAATGATTTTCCCACCTATCACTATCTTTCGTTATAGCTCATAATAAATTCTAATAGAAACTTAGGACCACCCTCAAAAATTTCTCTAAAGCATGCCAAATCCTTACTATGACTATTATAGTAATCATAAATACCGAAAAGACCTGAAATGGCAGCAAACTTTTCCCAATATGGTCCAGTATCT
>JAAZMA010000332.1 GCA_012799055.1 Tissierellia bacterium | reverse complement strand
CCATTTGAATATACTATTTAATAAATTTAAAGAAGTATCTTTTTCCGTATTGCCTATAACTTTGCTTGTAATTGTACTTAGTTTTACTTTAGTTCCCTTAGAAATGGAAATGTTTATAAGATTTATTATTGGTGCTATATTAGTCATCATTGGACTGGGGATTTTCCTATTTGGAGCTGAAATTGGTATAAGCCCTATAGGTAACCTTATGGGAGAAACAATTGCTAAAACTAACAAATCATATATTGTAGGTATACTGGGATTTGTTCTAGGCTTTTTTATCACAGTAGCAGAACCAGATTTGCAAATCCTAGCTTCTCAAGTAAACAGTGCAACTGGAGGAATTATACCAAGTTATTTAATTCTCATTGTTGTTTCTATTGGAGTAGGTATTATGGTATCCATAGGACTTCTTAGAATACTATATGAAAAACCGCTAAACAAATTGTTTACCATAGTTTATTCTATTATATTAATTTTAGGGTTTTGGGTCTCAGAGGAATTTTTGGCTATTTCCGTTGATGCATCGGGAGCAACTACTGGAGCAATGACTACACCATTTATTTTAGCCTTAGGATTAGGTGTTTCTCAATTAAAAGGTGGTACAACATCAGAAGAAGATAGTTTTGGATTGGTAGGCATTGCTTCAACTGGCCCTATCCTTGCTATTATGTTGTTGAATATAATTATTGGGCAAAATAATATACAAGGTCAAGCGGAGGCATTTATACCTAATATAGGAATTTTGTCTCCATATATAAGGCAATTTCCCATACTAATGAAAGAATCACTTTTAACATTATTACCTTTATTTATATTATTTATCATTTTCAACAAGTCTAAATTTAAACTAACCAAAAGAAAAAAGAATAGAATATATAAAGGGCTTTTATATACGTATATTGGACTTACCCTATTCTTAGTTGGAGTCAATGCTGGATTTATGGAAGTTGGCCGAGTTATGGGGAATGGAATAGCAAATTTAGAATCTAATTGGCTGCTTCCAGCCATTGGATTTTTATTAGGTATGGTAGTAGTCCTAGCTGAACCAGCAGTATATGTACTTACAGAGCAAGTTGAAGAAGTAACTGCAGGTCATATTAAAAAGAAAATAATTTTGGGTACACTATCTATTGGAATTGCATTTGCTGTAACCATGTCTATGTTTAGAATTATGATACCAAGTTTAAAACTATGGCATTTTCTATTACCTGGATTTGCAATAGCTATTTTTCTTAGCTATAGAGTACCACCTATTTTCGTAGGAATAGCCTATGATTCGGGAGGAGTTGCATCTGGTCCTATGACTGCTACTTTTATCCTAGCTTTTGCTCAAGGAGCAGCTAATGCTATGCCTACAGCTAATGTATTAATAGACGGATTTGGAGTTATTGCAATGGTTGCCATGACTCCATTAGTAGCTATACAAATATTGGGCCTATTATTTAAAATAAAGGCAAAGCGAGGGGGTATCAATATCAATGAATCTAATAGATAAAGAATACTCATTATTTTGCATAATAGTAGACTTTGGAAAAGGAAGTAAGGTTTTAGAAAAATCTAAAGAGTTAGGAGCAACTGGGGGAACTTTTTTCTTAGGAAAAGGAACTGTAAGCAATAATCTACTGGATATATTAGGTCTTAATGAGGTAAGAAAAGAAATACTTATAATGGTTATTGAAAGAAAATTAGAAGATTTCTTCCATGATAGTCTAACTAAAACCTTTTCATTTAATAAACCCAATCATGGTATAGCCTTTTCCATGTCATTAACAAACTTTATAAGAAATAAAGAATCTAAATATATAGCTGATTCCAATAAAGGAGGGGTTGAAAATATGGAATATGAAGCAATATTTACTATTGTAGATAAGGGGTTGTCAGACGATGTATTAGAAGCAGCTAAATCAGTAGGTGCAACAGGAGGAACAGTGATTCATGGGAGAGGTTCTGGATCACATGAAAAAGCTAAATTATTTAATATTGAAATAGAACCAGAAAAAGATATTGTGCTAATTCTATCTACAATTGATAAAACAGAAAAGATAGTAAATTCCATTAGGAGAAATATGAATATCGATGAACCTGGAACAGGAATAATATTTGTACTAGATGTAAATAGAACTTCTGGATTATTTGGAAATTAAATCTTTTAATAAAATAGAGTAGAAGAGATGAAATCATCTTTTCTACTCTATTTTTATCTCATTACTCTAAGTATTCTTAACCTATAAACCTAATATCCTCCACCCTGAATACGAGATATTTGTTTGAACCAATATTTGAAAATTCATATATTAGATATTTATAAATTAATTTAAAATAAAATTAATTTTGCTGTAACACAACTTTTGTACATGCATAGTATGTACTACCAAATAGGAAGGGAGGAAGTGTAAATGGCAGATAGAATTTTTGCATCCGTAGTTAACCAAAAAACTGTAACTCAAGTTCAACTACAAGTTCTAACAATAATTGCTGCTCAAGTTGCCAGTGTGATTGAAGCTCAAAAAGGTGTTACAGTTCTGTCTGATGATTTGATAGATATCTAAATGTAAATCCAGCGTAATGCTTTTATAATAGATGGCTTATTAATAATGGAAAGGGGAGATAAAATTGGAAATAGGATTTTTAAAAGATGGATTAACGTTGAATTCAAAGAAATTAAAT
>JAAZMA010000175.1 GCA_012799055.1 Tissierellia bacterium | reverse complement strand
TTTATATGAAAATCCACATTATTTACTGCTGTAAGACCCCCGAAGGTCTTTGTTATTCCCTTGGCTTCCAGAATCTTCACGGTTTTTCCCCCCTTTTACCCTATCCATATTAATCATTCCGCCTGGACGGTTAATCATCATCAATATTAAAAGTAATCCATATATGGCATATCTATAACTAGCTATACCTCTTAATGCCTCTGGAAGTATAGTCAATAAAATTGCCCCTAATATTACACCAGGTATACTACCTAATCCACCTAAAACTACCATACACAATATAGTTACAGATTCCATATAAGTGAAGTTATCAGGATTTACATAGTGTACAAAGGTTGCAAAGAAACTACCCGCCATACCTGCAATAGCTGCACCTAGTACAAAAGCCATTATCTTTAAATAAGTTGAATTTATTCCCATAGCCTCTGCAGCCACTTCATCATCTCTTACAGCAATAAACCCCTGTCCAAGTCTAGAATTCAGCAATCTACTGGATATAAACACTGTAAAGAATGCTAAAATTAGAATTAAATAATAATATCCTATATTGCTACTTATGGTAAAACCAAATATTTTTGGGGAAGGTATTCCTGGAATACCTGCAGGACCTCTAGTGACCTCAGTCCAGTTTACCAGTATTAATCTCAATATTTCACTAAAACCTATAGTTGTAATAGCTAAATAATCGCCTTTTAATCTTAAAGTTGGAATTCCTAAGAGGAAACCAAAAAATCCTGCTACAATAGCACTAATTAAAAATGCTATCCAAAAAGGAAAATTAAAGTTCACCATTAATAATGCTGTTACATAGGCTCCTATACCATAAAATGCCGAATGCCCCATGGAAAGCTGTCCAGCAAAGCCTAGTACAAAGTTTAAACTCAATGCCAAAATCACATATAAAAGTGCCACTATACTAGTCCTCTGTACATAGGGATAGGCATTTAAAACCCATGGTAGAATTAAAAGAATAGCTATAATTATATATATAGTTGTTCTTTTACTCTTCCTATCCATTACAGCTACTTTGTCTGTTATTTTGTCAAATCCCTTAGATAAAATCTTTATGACGAAATATAAAATCACCGTTGCAATGGATAAATTAATCAATACTTTTAGTAAATTGTTCACTTTATTTCACTCCCTTATACCTTCTCTTTTACCGTATTTCCAAATAAGCCTGTAGGTTTAAAAAGAAGTATAACTATCAATATAATAAAAGCTATAGCATCACGATAACCTGAGGAAATATATGCAGCTCCTAAGCTTTCTGCTACACCCATTATTAGTCCTCCTAGCATAGCACCAGGTATACTGCCTATACCACCTATTACAGCAGCGACAAATGCCTTTAGTCCTGCTGAAAAGCCCATCATTGGATATACGGCCTTATAATACATTGCAACAAGCGTTCCAGCTGCTGCTCCCAATGAAGATCCAAGAGCAAATGTGAAAAATATGACCTTGTCAGTATTTATTCCCATTAGCTTAGCTGCTGTCATATCTTGAGAAGCACATCTCATAGCCCTACCAATTTTCGTCTTTTTAACTATATAAGTTAATACCAATACTAAAAATACAGATATTAATAAGATAATAGCCTGCAATTTAGAAAATCTAAGCCCTCCAAGTGCATATACTTTATTTTCAATCATAGTTGGAAAAGATTGAGTCTCTGGTCCCCACACCAACATAGCAAAATTCTCTAAAAATATAGCCGTACCAATAGCACTTAAAAACAAATTTATCTTAGGTGCATTGAATACTGGGGTATAGGCCAGCTTTGCAATTAAAACTCCTAGCAAAGCTGCCAATACCATACCTATAATAAAAGAGGGGACTAAAGGTAAACCAAAATATGCAATAGCAGTATAGGCAAAGAAGGCTCCCATCATATATATATATCCATGGGCAAAATTTATTAATCGAACAATACCATATACCATAGTAAAACCAATAGCTGTTAAAGCGTATATACTACCCAAGGCTATACCATTACTCAACTGCTCTAAAAACATATAATCCACCTTCCTTTATATTACATAAAATAACTAATCTACTTGTTCAGCAGCTGGGACGATTTTACCATCTTTAACTGTTAAAACTACAATATTTCTTATAACATCATGATTTTCGTCAAAAGATATAGGCCCTGCTACTCCTGGAAAGTCACTTACTTCATCTAAATATTTCATAATTCCTTCTCTACTTTCACCATTTGCCTCTATACCAGCAAATATTAATTTTGCAGAGTCATAGGCTAATGCTGCATAAGTGTCTGGCTCTTTATTGTATTTAGCTCTAAATGCCTCTACAAATTCTTTTGTACCAGGGAATTCAATATCTGGGTGGAAAAAACCAGCAAATACTATGCCTTCAACTGCATCGCCACCTAATTTTATTAACTCCTCTGAACTGATCCCTTCAGTACCTAACATTTGAACATCTAATCCCATTTCTTGGGACTGTTGTGCAATTAGTGCGGTTTCTACATAATATCCAGCTACAAACATTAAATCTGGATTAGTTCCTTTTATCTTTGTTAACTGTGGACTGAAGTCCTTAGATTGACCTTCGAAATAAGTTTCAGATGCTACTACTTCTCCACCTAATTCTTCAAAAGCTGTAGCAAAGTCATTCATTAAACCAGTACCAAAGTCATTTGCAGTATATAATATAGCTGCTTTTCTCTTGCCCATTTTTTCATAAGCATACTTTGCCAAAGCCTGAGCCTGGGCTGTATCAGTAAGTGAAACCCTATAGGCAGTTGGGGTAGTTCCATCAGTTAAAGCCTTATTTACTGAATCTGCTAATAAGGGTATACCTGCTGCATCATAAATTCCCCTAGCTGCCAATGTACAAGAACTATTCCAATGGCCTATTACTGCCAATACATTGTTATCCTGTGCAAATTTTTGTGCCACATTAGGTGCTTCCTTAGGATTTCCTGTATCATCACCTGTTAGTTGAACCACCTTTTTGCCATTAATTCCACCCTTTTCGTTTATTTCATCTATGGCCAATTCAATAGCCTTTCCCTTCATATCACCAAATTGGGCTGAATCGCCAGTCATAGGCCCAGCATGAGCTATGACTATTTCTCCATCTTTGCCACCGCTTCCACCTGTTTCCTTGCTGCCACCTCCGCCATTTCCACTACAAGCTGTTAAGCTAATTGCCATAATAATCATTAATGCAATTAGTGAAAAATACTTTCTCCTCTTCATAAAGATTCCTCTCCTTTTAAAAAATTTATTTTAATTACACCTATATATAGTGCAAGTCCTATGCCACATTTGAAATTAAGCAAAAAAATAGTAGAAGATTGAAATTATGCCCTTTTTCAAGAAACTTCATAATTTCAATCTTCTACATTTATCCTATATAGTCTGCATTTTTTTCAATAGTATGAAAAAAGTGCAGACTAGTCCATATTGTACTCATTTAATTTATTATACAAACTTCTTTCACTAATTCCCAAAGTTCTAGCTGTTCTCCTCTTATTTTTTTGGAAAAAATCATAGGTTTCCAGTATAACTTTTCGTTCTATATTCTCTAATGTTTCACCTATATATATAGGAATTTGATCCTTTCTTCCTTCTTTTAAATTTAAATTATATAATAATTCTCCTGGTAAGTCTTGAACCCCAATAAACTCGTTATTTGTAAGAGCCACTGCCCTTTGAATAATATTTTTTAATTCTCTAATATTACCTGGATAATCATAGCTTTCCAATGCGTCAGCAGCACTAGGCAATACTCCCTGTATTTCCTTATTAAATTCCTTGGAATATTTATTTAAAAAATGCTGAGTCAATATAGGTATATCTTCTTTTCTCTCCCTTAAAGGTGGAACTTCAATGGTGATTACCTTCAATCTAAATAATAAGTCTTCCCTAAAATTTCCCTTTTCTACTTCTGCCTCTAAATCCAAATTTGTAGCTGCTAAAAATCTAATATCTAAAGGTATAGGTACTTCACTACCTAATGGCACAACCATTCTTTCTTCTAATACCCTAAGTATTTTAGCCTGCATGCCTATGTCCATATCTCCAATTTCATCTAAAAGCAATGTCCCCCCATTTGCCAATTCAAATTTCCCCTTCATCTTCTGATTGGCACCAGTAAATGCACCTCTTTCATATCCAAAAAGCTCAGACTCCATTAAATTATAAGGTATGGCAGCACAGTTAACATTAACTAAAGGCTTATTATTTCTTTTGCTAGTATAGTGAATTGCCTTAGCTATTAACTCCTTTCCAGTACCACTTTCACCTGAAATTAATACATTAATATCTAAGTCCTTTACCCTATTTATTACATCAAATACATTCTTCATGGCCTTACTAGTAGATACAATTTCATCCATACTAAACTTTTCTTCAGATTTATTTCTCTTTAAATCCTCTACCTCTTCACTTAAGTTCCTATAGTCTAAAGCCTTTCTCATTAATATTTTCAAGCTATTTATATCTATATTTTTATTTTTAATAATTTCCAAACCTTCATGTACATTAGTAGTTATATCAACCTCGAATTCATCTTCCAATGCAAATTTTAATGCAGTTAAAATACCTGGTTCATCATCAATAATTAAAACCTTATTCATTATAAATCCCTCCTATTGCGGAATAGGTAAAGCTACTGTGACTTTGGTTCCCTTACCTAACTGACTATCTATAATTAGTTTCCCTTTGTTTTCCTCCACTAATTTAGATGTAACAGCTAAACCTATGCCTGTCCCATGAGGTTTTAAGGTAAAGAAAGGTTGAAATATCTTAGCTTTATATTCCTCTTCTATACCACAACCATTGTCTATTATTTCAATTACTCCTTTATTACCCTTTTCTAATATATTTATATGAATTTCTCCAGATTCTTCAACTGCCTCAATACTATTTAAGATTATATTTACAAGTATTTGTTTGATTTGACTTTTATCTGCAAATACTACTACATCTTCTATATTTGTTTCGATCATAATTCCCTTTTTGCTAAATTGATTAGAAAATAAAATCAAAGATTCGTCTAAGGCTTCACTTAAAGAAAATACCTGTGGCTTTCCCGATACAGGTTTAGTATAGTCAATTAATTGAGTGATCAACTCATTCATCCTATGAATTTCCTTTTTAGAAATAGCCACCAATTGTTCTCTAAATTGTTCATCATCTATTTTAGTCGGTATTAAATCTATAAAGGTATTTATAGAAGTTAGAGGGTTCCGTATTTCGTGGGCAATTCCAGCAGAAAGTTCCCCTAATGCCTGCATCTTATCATTATAACTTGCCATATCTTGATATTTTTTTATAGCCGTAAAATCATTTAATAATAATATGACCCCTTCATTTAAACTACCTATAGGGATAAAACTATAATTAATATATGATTCTCTGTTATTCATAGAAATTTTTTGACTCTTAGTTATTGCTCTGCCTTCTTCTGCATCAGTATAGCCTTCAAAGCCATATTCACTATCTAATGCTATGGTATTCCAATTGTGTTGTAAAAACAATTCTCTACCTAATATCTCCTCAGCAGCCTTATTGTATTCGATTATATCACCATTTTCGTCAAAAACTATTATGCCACTTAAAATACTTTCTAAGATTTTTCCCCTTAGTTGATTGCTTTTTTCAAATTTAATTTTCTGAGCTACTAATTCTTTATTTAAAATTCCTAATTCTAAAGTTCTATTGTTTACTTCTCGTTTTAATTTACCATTCCAATACACATTAACAATGGCAATGATAGAAATAATAAGCAGAAACAATAGAGTAATATATAGCAATTTTTTAAACTCTTTACTATGGTCTGTAAAAGTTTCTCCAAACCATTTTTTATAAATTTTATCGTAATTGTCACTTTTTTTAACTCCATTTAGGCCTTCATTTACTAAATTTAAAATTTCCTCATTTCCTTTTTTTACAGTGGTACAGTATTCAGTAATATGCATAGGTTCCCCTACTATTTTTACTTTGTCAAAATTCCCTTCTTTTTGTAAATAATATATACCAGTTAGTCTATTTCCTACAAAAGCATCTACTTTCCCGTCTAATAAAAGATCTATGGCCTCTTCTTGATTTATTCTTACATAAGATTTGATGTTCTCCACATCTCGTGCCAATTCATAACTTATATCTCCCAATTGAAAGGAGGCCTTTTTATTAGACAAATTCTCTAAGCTGGAAATATAGTTTGTATCCTTTAATACAAATATGGCCTGGGAATTTGTAACCAGTGGTGTGGAAAAATCAAACTTTTCTTCCCTTATATCACTTCTAGTCATTCCCTGTACAATATCTACTTCTCCATTTTCCAAGGCATCCATAGCCTCCTGCCAACCCATAGGTTTAAATTCTATTTCGATTCCCAATTCCAAAGCCATAGCCCTCATCATATCTACATTAAAGCCCCTATAATTTCCATGTTCATCTATAAATTCATAGGGAGGATAATTATTATCCCCTGCAATTTTAAGGACTTTTCTGTCCATTGCAAAGGCATAGTCTGATAAATTCAAAATATATATTATACAAAAAAGCAAAATCAGGATAGTCTTTTTCTTTTTCAATTCCATCACTCTTTCACCTTATAATGAATTACCCGTTTATAAATTTATTTATGAAATATATTAAAG
>JAAZMA010000034.1 GCA_012799055.1 Tissierellia bacterium | reverse complement strand
TATGGGCTTTTATTATGAAAAATTATTGATTTAAAAGTAACAAATTTATTTTAATCATTAACATTTCGAATAGGTTTTACCCCATTCCCAAATATGTATCATTTGATTTGTTTAAATCTTTAAAAGATTCCTCCAAATCATTAACTTTTTTAATAAAAATGAAATGTCCTTCTTTTTTAAAATCATCTTTTACTTTTGAAAAATCTATATCTTGATTTTTTTCTACAAAATCATAAGCTAAATCATTATGATTATATTTCAAATAATGATGTAAGGCAGTTTCTTTTGAAGCTCCTAAGTTGACTAAATAATCAACTGTTTCAGAACTTCTATTTGCGGCAGCATTCCTTATTGGCAAATTATTATAAACCCCTATATTTATATCCGATTTTTTTCTTATTTCTTCCATTTCCTCAAAATTATTAATTGCAGCTAATGAAGCAAAAGCTACATTTGATAACAATTTTGAATTATCGGGAGATTCCTTTTGCAACGAAGATACTACAAATGAGACATCAATGTCTTTATTATCTACAATTAGCCTTTGGATTAAACCCTCATTTCTATAATTAGATGCTGAATAAAGAGCAAATTCCTTTGATGCTCCTTGTCGAATCAAAGCTTTTATTGATTCATAGTTATTTGAATTAACAGCGTCTGACATTGCGATATTTAAAGGACTATTATAATTTAAGTCTGGAGACATGTTTAAATTATCCTCTAGATTTCTTTCTTCAATATATTGATTTACCAATACTTGAGCATAATGAACCTTACGAATATTACCATTGTCTCTTACTGTACCTTTTGACTCCATTAAATCATAAATATTTCCGATATTTAGATTGTTATCATCTTTATCAAAAAAATCTTGTTTAGATAAAATGAAATTCATCATATCTTTATTGGTATTGTCTAAAGAAATATATTCATTATAAAATTGATTTAAATTATATTTTTTCTCTTTAATATAATCATCATACAAATCATGAACTTCTTTAAAACTTTTCATAAAAAGACTCCTTTGTTTTTTATTTTTTATATTATATTAATATTCAACTGAAAATATAAACAACTCTTCTTTAAATTGTAATATCTACTATAAACTTTTTATAATATAGTAATGTGTACATAATTAATTAAAGGAGTTGTATAAAAATAAAAAGAGAATTTTTCACAATGAACCTTAACAAGTTTTATGAGGAAACAGCTATAATGATTCCAAAAAGATTATTTCCTCAAGAAAGAGACTGGACATGTTCTATAGCATGTTTAAGAAGCATAACCTCTAGTTTAAAAAACATAGGGACTGAATGTTTTATAGTTGAAAACTATAATTTAAAACCAGGACCCCTCTATAGTAAAGATATAAAAGAATTAAATATTCTAAAAGATTTTTCAGTAGAGTTTGGATGTGATTTAAAAAAAGATTATGAATTAGACAAGCTTTATAGTCTTTTAAAGGATAATTATTTTGTAATGGTTGAAAGTATGATAAATTATGACCATTGGCTGGTTTTAC
>JAAZMA010000219.1 GCA_012799055.1 Tissierellia bacterium | reverse complement strand
AAGAATTTATGAAAAATCAAAAACTAGTCAAATTTATTAAAAATAGAATAAATCCCTATATAAATATATATGGAAATGAAGAAATAAATAATAGAGATTGGGAAGATGAAATTTTAAAACAATTTAAAACTAAAAGTTTAAATTCTTTAGGCTTAAGCAATAAAATGTATTCGATATTTTCTACGGGGAAACTAATTGATTATTTGCATTATACCCAAAAGAATTCTTTAGAACATATTAATAAAATAAATTATTATGAACCTAATAAGTATATGATATTAGATGTAAATGTGAGAACAAATTTAGAAATTCATGAAACGATAATGGGAAATAAAAGAAGAGGGTCTCTAATTTGGGTTTTAGACAAAACTTCTACAGCTATGGGAGGGCGATTATTAAAAAAATGGTTAGAACAACCTCTTATAGATATTAGAGAAATATATAGAAGACAAAATATAGTTGAAATTTTTATAAAAGATATTATTTTAATGGATCAAATTAAAAATTGTTTAAAGAACATATATGATTTAGAAAGATTAATAAGTAAAATATCTTATGGAAATTGCAATGCTAGAGATTTATCTTCTTTAAAGTCTTCGTTAGAAGTATTGCCAGAACTAAAAAAGATTTTAATAGAATCTAATAATGAGCTACTTGTGAAAATAGGAAATGAATTAGATTCTCTTGAAGATGTATATAGTATTATAGATAAAGCCATTGTAGAAAATCCACCTATTTCTGTTAAAGAAGGTGGATTAATAAAACATGGATACAATAGAGAGTTAGATGAATTGAAAGATGCCACTATTAGTGGTAAGGAATGGCTTGCAAGATTAGAACAAGAAGAAAAAGAAAATACAGGAATTAAAAATTTAAAAATTGGTTTTAATAAAAAATCAGGATATTTTTTTGAAATAACTAAATCTAATTTAGATTTGGTACCAGATTATTTTATTAGAAAACAAACATTAACTAATTCAGAAAGATATTATACTGATGAGTTAAAAAGTATAGAAATGAAAATCTTAGGTGCAGAAGATAAAATGATAGAGTTGGAATACTTGATATTTCAAGACATAAGAGAAAAAGTAAAGTTAGAAACTTTTAGAATTCAAAAGGTTAGTAGAAAAATTTCTGAAATAGATGTGTTGAATTCTTTTGCTCAAGTGGCCTATAATAATAATTATGTTAAGCCTAAATTAAACAATAAAGGCATAATTCATATTAAAGATAGTAGACATCCTGTGGTAGAAATGACATTAGGTGATGGTATCTTTGTTCCAAATGATGTGTATTTAGACAATAAAAACAATAGAGTACAGATAATTACTGGCCCCAATATGGCAGGAAAATCTACTTATATGAGACAGATTGCCATAATAGTTTTACTGGCTCAAATAGGATCGTTTGTTCCTGCTACTGAAGCTAATATAGCTATTGTAGATAGAATATTTACTAGAATAGGAGCTTCGGATAATTTATCTCAGGGAGAAAGTACTTTTATGGTAGAAATGAATGAGGTTTCTAATATAATAAAAAATGCAACTAAAAATAGTTTAATAATATTAGATGAAGTAGGTAGGGGTACTTCTACTTATGATGGTCTTAGTATTGCATGGGCTATAATTGAATATATAGCAGAGGGTATAAAATGCAAAACCTTATTTGCAACTCATTA
Organism: Tissierellia bacterium; assembly: GCA_012799055.1. Lineage (GTDB taxonomy): Bacteria > Bacillota > Clostridia > Tissierellales > Tepidimicrobiaceae > JAAZMA01. The sequence continues at coordinate 3,375 of JAAZMA010000219.1, read as the reverse complement.
TCATGAATTAACCCAATTAGAAGGGAAAATAGAAGGAATAACAAATCTAAATGTTTTAATAGAAGAAAAAGGAGATGAAATAATTTTTTTAAGAAAAATAGAAAAAGGAAGTACAGGTAAAAGCTATGGAATAGAAGTAGCTAAATTGGCAGGGATTCATAAGAATATAATAGATAGAGCAGATCAGATATTATATGATATTGAAGAAAATCATATATTTAAAGCTGATGAAGAAAAGGTTGATAAAACTGTAACACAAATGAACATTTTAGATTATAGAAAAGATTATTTTATTGAAAAAGTAAACAATTTAGATATATCCCAATTAACCCCTATAGAGGCAATTAATGTGTTATATGAATTAACAGAAGAGGCAAAAAAACTTAAGGGGAATGAATAAGATGAAAAAAATAAAGCTTTTAGATGATATGACAATTCAAAAAATTGCTGCTGGAGAGATTATAGAAAGACCTTCTTCTATAGTGAAAGAGCTTATAGAAAATTCTCTAGATGCAAATTCTGATAGTATTGTTGTAGAAATACGGAATGGTGGGAAGGACTATATCCGTATTACAGATAATGGAGATGGTATATCTGAGGATGATTTAATAAACGCTTTTAAACCTCATTCTACTAGTAAATTATCTAATATAGATGATCTGTATAATATAATGTCTTTTGGATTTAGAGGCGAAGCTTTAGCTAGTATTTCTTCTGTAGCAAAAGTAGAGGTTATTACTAAAACAGATGTTGGTTCATCTGGAATACAGGCTTTTGTAGAAGAAAGAGAAATAATAAAAAAAGCTCCTATAGGTTGTCCAAAAGGTACAACTATGATAGTTAGGGATTTGTTTTATAATGTACCTGTTAGAGAGAAATTTTTAAAATCTAATTTAGTAGAAGGAAATCATATATCAGATATTGTTTATAAATTAGCATTGGGTAATCCAGGAGTATCTTTCAAATATATTAAAGATAATACGGTGATATTAAGCACATCTAAAAGCAATACCATAGAGGAAAATATATATATTTTATTAGGAAAAGAATTTACTAATAATTTATTAGAAATTAATTGTAGCAATGAAAACTTTAAAATTTATGGTTATATATCAAATAATCAATTTTATAGAGGGAATCGGAATCATCAGTATTTATATATAAACAATAGATATATTAAAAATACAAATATAACTAAAATAATTGAAGAACGCTATAAATCCCTTATACCTATAAATAGATTTCCTGTTTTTATTTTATTTATAGATATAGATCCTAGTCTTATAGATGTAAACATACATCCTACTAAAGAAGAGATTAAATTTGTGAATGAAGAAGAATTAAATACTGTATTAATTAACATTATAGATAAATCATTAAGAGAAAATCTAAATATTCCCAAAGCTTTTTCAAAAGAAGAAACAAAAGACAAAATTGCAGAGGAGATACCACTATTATATGAAAAAAGTTTCTTTCAAGATGAACATGATGAAATAGTAGTTGAACAAATAGAAAAAGAGGATATAAGAAAAGAAAATACTATATTAGAAGCTATACAAGTATATGATAGTGATTTTGTTAATTATAAAGAGGATTATAAAAAAGAAACTAAAAAAGAGGATGATTTAAAAGAAATATTGCCAAGATTAAAGTTTATTGGAGTAATTTTTTCTACTTATATATTAGCTGAGGATACTTTATCAAATAAGGTGTTTATAATAGATCAGCATGCTGCTCATGAAAGGATATTGTATGAAAAATATAAAAAAGAATATGAAAATGAAAAAGTAATTACTCAAAGGCTTTTAAAACCAGAAATTGTTGAATTAACTAATTTAGAATTTTCGGTGGCAATGCAAAATATAGATTTGTTAAGAAGGCTTGGTTTTTTTGTAGAGGAATTTGGAAACAATAGTATTATTATAAGAGAAGTTCCTATATTATTTGGAAATCCTCAATTAAAATCTCTATTTTTAGAAATAGTAGATAATATAAGATTAGTTTCTAATAATAGCTATGACTATAAAGTTGAAAAGATAATGAAAATTGCTTGTACTAATGCAATTAAAGCTGGAGACAAAGTAGCTAATATAGAAGTTATATCTCTATTTAAACAGTTAAGTGAAACAGAAAATCCTTATACCTGTCCTCATGGAAGACCTACTATAATTGAAATAACAAAGGAAGATATGGAAAAGGAATTCAAAAGAATTATGTAAAAAGGATGATAAAAAATGAAAGAGAAAGAAAAACTACTAGTTATATTAGGACCAACAGGAGTAGGTAAAACCTCTGTATCAATAGAGGTGGCTAAAAATTTAAAGGGGGAGATCATATCATGTGACTCTATGCAAATATATAAATATATGAACATAGGCACTGCGAAGATAATGCCTGAAGAAATGGATAACATACCCCATCATTTAATAGATATAGTATATCCAGATGAGGAATTTACTGTACATGATTTTAAAGTTAAAACAGAAGAGTGTATATATAATATAAATAATAATGGACATATTCCCATACTGGTTGGAGGAACTGGGTTATATCTTAATTCTATAGTATATGAATTAAAATTTACAAATGTGGAGCCTAATTTTGAGCTAAGAGAAAAATATAATTTTATAGCTGATAAATATGGAAATGAAAAATTATATAAAGAATTACTTAAGATAGATCCTATATCTGCTAAAAACATAAATATAAATGACAGAAAAAGAGTTATTAGAGCCTTAGAGATTTTTCAAACAACTGGCAAACCCATGTCTTCCCATAACAAGGATTTTAGAAAAGAATCTAATAAATATAATTTACTTATGATTGGACTTACTATGGATAGACCTGTTTTGTATTCACGTATTAATACTAGAGTGGATAAAATGTTTGAAATGGGCTTAATAGAAGAAGTGGAAGATTTATTAAATATGGGCTATACTAAAGATTTAATTTCTATGAAGGCTATAGGATACAAAGAAATATTCCCTTATTTAGAGGGGAGAGCAAGCTTAGAAGAGACTAGTGAATTGTTAAAAAGAAATACTAGAAGATATGCAAAAAGGCAATTAACTTGGTTTAGAAGAGATAAAAGAATAAAGTGGATTGATGTAGGACTATTTAATTCTACTAAATCCATTGGGAAATATATTTCAAATTATGCAGAAAAAATTTATTAAATAATTAAAGGAGCATTCCTGTAATAAATAAAAATCACATTTGAATAAAAAAATACCACCTGTTAAAATACGAGGTGTCAGGGAATTCCTGCAGGAAAAACTGACCCTTAAATTAAATAACAGGAGGTATTCTAAAATGAATTATACACAAAATGAAAAGATTAAGCAAATAGATATTGATACTTTAATTATTGGAGTT
>JAAZMA010000048.1 GCA_012799055.1 Tissierellia bacterium | reverse complement strand
TGATGAAGATGCAAAGTTTTGCAAATCTTGTGGTAGGGGAATATAGGCAGGTGATGTAATGGGAAGAATAGAGAATCTATATAAAAAATACACCAAAAAGAAAGTTTATTTTGCTTTTGCCATTTTATTTATAATAGCTCATATAGTAATTTTAAGTATTGTATATCAAATAAATATTAGTTTTTCCATAAATGGACAAAAATTCAAATATATATCTAAAAATGAAAATACAGTTCTTTTCAAAGATAAAAATGGGGATTTAGTAAATATAGATATTAAAGTTAAGGGTAATACACCTAATTTAATGGGGGATAAATACGAAATAAAATATAAAGACAAGCTTATAGCAGTAGATCATACTAGATGGCAAAATGAAGGAATTATAATAACTCTTTCCAATGGAGAAGAATATAGGGAAGATTGGATATCTATTAAATTTATGCAAACTTATAGAAGAATTCCTTTTGATGTGGAACTTGTAAATAATATTAATTCTATATATGATTTTGTTAAAGGCGATTCTATCTATACTTTGTTACTAATTACTATACCTGCAATTTTTTATGGTTTAGCTAATATTATGTATCCAGGGAAATTGTGGAGAATACATCATATGTTTACGGTCTCAGGTGGTGAACCAACAGAATGGGCAATTTCCTCTAATATATTTGGCGGAGTGTTAATTTTATTGCTTATATTGATTTTTCCGTTTTTTACATTGATTAAGTAGAATTTTCACATATGAGAAAAGGGAGGTATTTCATGTTAATTATTAAAAATTGTAGATTATTAGATATGGTAGATACTAACGAAAAAATTATGGACATTTTCATTGACAATGAAGGTAAAATAAAGGCAATTGAGAAGAAAATAAATACTAAAAATTATCCTGATACAGAGATAATCGATGCCAAGGGAAGACTTGTAACTCCTGGCTTTGTAGAACCTCATTGTCATATGGGAGTTTATGAAACTGCTGTTAGAGAAGGCATGGATGGTAATGAATATACAAATCCCACTACACCAGAACTAAGAGCCATAGATGCAATAGATCCTATGGATTCAGCCTATGATGTAGCTATAAGACATGGTGTTACAACAGTAGTAGCAGGTCCAGGAAGTGCTAATATTATAGGAGGCACTTTCGCTGCAATGAAAACCCATGGAAATATTTTGGACAAGACCCTTATAAAAAAAGAAGTATGTATGAAGATGGCTTTAGGAGAGAATCCTAAGTTTAGCTATGGTAAAAGAGGTAAGGCACCATCTACTAGAATGATGAGTGCTGCCATTATGAGGGAACAATTATTTAAGGCAAAAGAATATTATGAAAGATTTAAGGAGTATGAGAAAGGCAAAGATAAATCTAAAGGTTTTGATTATGATTTAGGTCTACATAATCTAATGAGAGTATTTGATGGAATGAGGGTAAAAATCCATGCCCATCAGGCAGATGATATTTTAACAGCTATTAGAATAGGAGAGGAATTTAATCTAAAATATACTATAGACCATTGTACAGAAGGTTATTTAATAGTAGATGAACTAAAGGAAAAAAATGTACAATGTATAATAGGTCCTACAGTAGGAGGAAGGGGAAAGTTTGAATCCCGTAACAAATCTTTAGAAAGTGCAGCTATATTAGAAGAGAAAGGTATAGATTTTGCTATAATGACTGACCATCCAGTAATTCCAATAGAAGGACAAACAATGCAATTGGCTTTGTTTGTAAAACATGGACTATCACGAGAAGCAGCTTTGAAAGGTGTTACAATAAATGCAGCAAGATTAACAGATATTGATGATAGAGTTGGTAGTATAGAAATAGGAAAAGATGGGGATATAGTAATATGGAATGTTGACCCTCTTGATACTATGAGTGAAGTGGGAATGACCATTATAAATGGAAAAATAGTTTATGAAAATAAAGGAGATGAGGCTTGTGTTGATTATTAAAAACTGTAATTTAATAAATATGGCTGGTATATATGAGAAAATAATGGACATAAGAGTAGAGAATGGGAAGATAGTTGAAATAGATGAAGATATTGATATAGATAAATATAAGGATGCTAAAATAATAGATGCAGAAAATAATTTTGTAACTCCTGGAATTGTAGAGCCTCATTCAGAAATGGGAGTACGAGAGCAAATTTATAGACATGAAGGAAATGACTCCAATGAAGTAACAGATCCTATATTACCACAATTAAGGGCAATTGATGCTATTAATCCTACAGATGAGGGAATTAAAGTAGCAAGGGAATCAGGAGTTACTACAGTAGTAGCAGGTCCTGGAGATTCAAATTTAATTGGAGGCACCTTTGCTGCATTTAAAACCTATGGGAAAACTGTTGAAGATATGGTAATAGAAGATGAAATAGCATTTAAAGTTTCCTTGGGAAATTCTCCTAAACAAGCCTATGGAAATAGGGATTTAATGCCTAAAACCAGAATGGCATCTGCAGCTATGATTAGGGAGGCATTTATAAAAGCTAAAGAGTACCATAGACAATATAATTCAGAAAACCCACCTAAATTTGATATGAAAATGCATTCTCTAATGAGAATATATGATGGAATGCTAGTGAAATTCACTGCCCATCAAGCTTATGATATAGTCACAGCCATAAGATTAGGGGAAGAATTTAATCTAAATTATACAGTAGATAAATGTAGCGAAGCATATTTAATAGCAGATGAATTAAAAGATTTTAATTCTAAATTTGTTGTAGGTCCTGCCTATGGTGGAAAAAGAGATCATGAAATAAGAAATAGAGACACAATAATAGGGTCCATAATGGAGAAAAATGGCCTAGACTTTTGTATATCTACAGGACACCCCACAGTGGACATAAGTATGACCATGGTTCAAACTATAATGATGCATAAAAAAGGACTATCTAGAAAAACTGCCTTAGAGGCCATGACTATTAATGCAGCCAATATAGTAGGCCTGGGAGATAGAATAGGAAGTATTGAAATAGGCAAAGATGGAGATATAATAATTTGGGACGGAGAACCTCTAGATTACTATACATCACCTAGAATGGTATTTATAGATGGGAAAATAGTGTAAATATCTGTAAATATCTGAACCTGGTAAATATCTGAACCTGGCACTAACTTACTAACTTATGGAAAGAATTAAATCTAATACTAAATTTAAAACCTTAATATAGATTTTGTTGGAAGTTTCCTATGGTAGAATTTGCCAATTTATAGAATGTTGGTATTTTATAAAATTTGATTCTTTATTGAATTTTATATTAAATAAATGATATAATCTTAATAGGAATATATCGGGGGTGAATCTTTAATGGAGGAAAGGGTGTATGAACTACTAGAGAAACTGTATATACAAGTTCAAGGAATACAGACGGAAATTCAAGGTATACAGACAGAATTTCGAGACATAAAAGAAACTATGGCCACTAAAGATGACTTAAAGAACTTCGCTACTAAAGATGACTTAAAGAACTTTGCTACTAAAGATGACTTAAAGAACTTTGCTACTAAAGATGACTTAAAGAACTTCGCTACTAAAGATGACTTAAAGAACTTTGCTACTAAAGATGACTTAAAGAACTTCGCTACTAAGGA
>JAAZMA010000156.1 GCA_012799055.1 Tissierellia bacterium | reverse complement strand
CTCTAATTTCTGCTTCATCTCTAACTCCACCTAGAGACATCCTAACAAAATTTCTATTTAAAGACTCTGCAATGGATTTAGCAATGGAGGTTTTCCCTACTCCTGGTGGACCTACTAAACAAAGTATAGGTCCTTTCATTTCTGTTGCCAATTCTCTAATGGCAATAAACTCCAATACCCTTTCCTTTACATCAGTAAGGCCATAATGGTCTTTATTTAATACATTTCTAGCTTCTTTAATATTTACCTTATCTTTAGTTTCCACATCCCAAGGTAATTCTATAATCCAATCTAAATAGGTACGTATTACTGATGTTTCTGCAGAATGAGGATTCATTTTATCTAATCTGTCTAATTCTTTTAAGGCCTTTTCTCTTACTTCCTCTGGCATGTCTATTTTATTAATTTTAGTTCTATATTCTTCTATTTCTTCTAAAGCGTCGTCTTCTTCTCCCAATTCTTTTTGAATAGCCCTCATTTGTTCCTTTAAATAATACTCTTTTTGAACTTTGGTTATTTGTTTCTTTACTCTTTGATTAATTTTCTCTTCAATTTTTAATAATTCTATTTCTTCCTGTAAAATTTTGTGAAGAGTTTCTAATCTTTCATAATAATTAATAGTTTCTAAAATTTTTTGATGGTCTTCAATTTTAAGACTTATATAGGAAGCTACAACATCTGCTAATCTCCCTGGGTCTTCTATGTCTGTTACAGTAATTAATATATCTGGAGATAGTCTACTGCTTATGGATAAATATTCTTCTAAATCGCTAATTACTAGTCTCATGGCTGCTTCTAATTCTTTGTCTAATTCAATATCTTCTATATTGTAAATTATTTCTTCTACCTCAGCCCTAAAGTAGTCCTCCTCTTGTATAACTTCAACTATTTTACCCCTATTTATTCCTTCCACTAATACCCTTATACTTCCACCTGGCAATTTTAACATTTGCTTTATTTTAGCAATAGTTCCTGTGTGATAAAAATCTTCTATAGATGGGTCTTCTACTTTAGCATCTTTTTGAGCACACAAAAGAATTAGGGAATCATCTACCATAGCCTTTTCCAAAGCATTTATGGATTTATCCCTTCCCACATCAAAATGAATCACCATATGGGGAAATATAGACATTCCCCTTAAAGGTATTAGAGGTAATATTCTATTTTCAATCCTGTACATAATCTCCCCCCTCTATATATAAGTATTGATTGTTTTCATTGTTAATATTGTATTACTATATTATCATATTTTTCAGTTTAAAGGAAATTTAAAAATGAAAAAAGCTCACATAATAGTGAGCTTTTTTTATGATGCTGATTCTTTGTCTGAATTTTTAGCTCTATTTTTTGCTGCTCTTTCTGATAGTACTAAAGTTGGTTCTCCAGTAACTATGGTTTCCCTAGTAATTAGGCATTTTTCAATATCTTCCCTTGAAGGTATTTCGTACATTATATCTAGTAAAGTTTCTTCTATTATACTACGAAGTCCTCTAGCACCAGTTTTCCTCTCTATAGCCTTTTCTGCTATGGCAGTTAAAGCTCCATCATCAAATTCTAATTCTACTCCATCCATTTCAAATAATTCTTTGTATTGTTTTACCAAAGCATTTTTCGGTTCTGTCAATATTCTAACTAATGCCTCTTCGTCTAGTTCTTCTAAAGTTACCATAACTGGTAACCTACCAACAAACTCTGGTATTAAACCATATTTTATTAAATCTTCTGGTTGAAGCTCTTTTAATAATTCCCCAATTTCTGTATCTTTTTTGCTTTGGATTTCTGCACCAAATCCCATAGATTTAGTTCCTATTCTATTTTGAATTATTTTATCTAAGCCATCAAAAGCCCCACCTACTATAAATAATATATTAGTAGTATCAACTTGGATAAACTCCTGATGAGGATGTTTTCT
>JAAZMA010000200.1 GCA_012799055.1 Tissierellia bacterium | reverse complement strand
GAAAAACTATAAAATTAATAGATAAAAAGAAAATAGAGAAAACTTCTTCATATTTTAGGGATTATCCATTAATACAAGAGATACCTCATTATGGCAAAATAAGCTTTAATAATTTTAATATTTCCCAGTATTTAGACTATAAACAATGTGGAAGGCAGTTTTATATGAAATATTATAGAAGTTTGCCAATTACATGGGAAAGAGAAAGGGTAGATGCTAATACTAGAACCCAATCTAGTAGTTATAGGATAGACCCAATAACTAAAGGAAATATAATCCATAAGTTTACAGAATATTACAATTCTAGTTTAGAACCTTTAAATTTATTAGAAAAGCTAGTTGTTTCCTTTGGATTAAAATATGACAAAAATGTAGAAAAGGAGTTAATTCCTTATATAAATAATTATTTAAAATATCATAGAGAAGATTATGATAAGATTTATATAGAAAAGGAATTCTATTTAAAAGTAGAAGAGGACTTTGTCCGTGGTAAAATAGACAGAATTAATATTAAAAATAATCATGGGGAAATAATTGACTTTAAAACAAATAAAGTGGATAATAAGGATGAATTGATAAAATATTATAGTCCACAATTGCAGTTTTATACAATTGCAGTGGAAGAGATCATGGGTATTAAAGTAAATAGTGCTAGTATTTTATTTCTAGAAACAGGGGAAATGGTAGAAATAGATATTAGTCATGGGGCTTTAGTTCAAAATTATAAAGATATAGTTGATTTTATTAGATTTGTAAACAATAATAGTTCTATTGAGCAATATAAAAAATCAAAAATTTGTAAAAAATATTGCAAATACAATATAATATGTGATAAAAATTAGGGGGAGCAGTATGGAAGATTATTTAAAATGTAGAGATGGAGTGGAATTGTTTTATAAAAAAAATATTCCAGAGAAACCATTGGGGGCTATTTTAATAAATCATGGTTTTGCAGAACATTGTGATAGATATGATTATGTGGCAAAAAAATTAATGAAAGAAGATTTTATTGTATATAGATATGATCTAAGAGGTCATGGAAGAAGTAAATCCCCTAAAGGATATATTAAGGATTTCATGGACTTTGCTTATGATGCAGATGAAATGGTGAATTTAATTAAAGAGGAAAATCCAAATTTGCCTATTTTTATGTTAGGCCATAGTATGGGTGGATTTATTACCTGTTTATATGGCATTAAGTATCCAAATAAATTAATGGGCCAAATATTTTCTGGTGCTGCAGTTCAAAGAGTGCCACAGGTAGAAGGGTTTAAAGGAGATTTATTTAAATTTGTAAATTTATTTGTCCCTAGAAAAAAGATTAAAAATCAATTATCAAAAGATGTATGTAGTGTGGTAGAAGTAGTTGAGGATTATGAAAATGACCCTATGGTATTAACAGAGGCTACTTTAAACTTTTATGTTCAATTTTTAGTAAGGGGAACAGATTGGATAGAAAAAAATATAGCTAAATATAATTATCCTTGTTTAATAACCCATGGGGAAAAAGATAAAATAGTACCAAGAGAAACTGCAATGTTTTTATATAATAGTATATCTTCTAAGGATAAAGAAATAAAAATTTACGATGGTCTTTATCATGAAATATTAAATGAAAAAGATAAAGACAAAGTATTATGGGATATGGTTAATTGGCTTTATAAAAAACTTGGTATAGGTTCCAATGCTTATTCTTTTTAAGCTTCAAATATGGGGGAGAATAATTTGAAAGAACTTATAATATTAAAACCAGGGGAAAGATTAAGGGAGGTTAGATTAAAATTAGGCTTGACTCAAGAAGATTTAGCAGGTAAGAATATGTCAAAAAACTATATATCTATGTTTGAAAATGGAAAAAGACATATAAATATTATAAATGCCACTTATTTTGCAGAGGTTTTTAATAAAAAGGCTAGAGAACAAAAAGTCGATTTAAATTTTGAAGCCTCTTATTTTATAAAATCTGATAAAGATATGGCTAGGGACGTATCTATGGGTTTTTTAGATAAAGTTCTTAAATCTACAGAATTTAACAAAAGGTATATATATGGAGAATTGTACAAAGTAATATATTTAGCTGAAAAATATGAATTAGAAGATATATTAGCCTTAGCTTACAAATTAAAGGGAAATTATTTATATAGAGATGGACTTTATAGATGTGCAAAAACTCATTTTAACAACTCTTTAATCTATTATATTAAATTAGGAGATATTAAAGGAATTAAAGATATTTATATTAATCTAGGCAAAACTTGTTATGCTAATAAAAATTATGAAATGGCAATAGTATATTGTAATCAAGCTGGATTAATAGAAAAGGAGGATGAAGTACAATATTATAAAGCATTATCCTATTGGAAATTAGAGCATTATGAAATAGCAAAAAATATTTGCAACAATATAATGTTTAAAGATGAAAGGGTAATAGATTTGGAAAATTATTTAAAAGAGGTGTAGTATTGCTAGTACTGGGAATATTATTTTTAATATTAGGTTTAATAACCATTTTAAGAGAAAGATATACTATAATTATGATAGAAGGACAGCGGAATATAGAGAAAAAACCTATTAATAAAGACAATAATTTTAACAGATATAAAATATTATTAGGTATATTTTCCATAATATTAGGGATTTTATGTATACTAAATTATATTATCTACTAAAGGGTGCTAATATGAAAAAACATAATATAATATTTATCTTAGTCCTATTAATAATTTTTTTTAGTAGTGGTATTTCTTATGGAGAAGAAAACAAAGCCATTGTAATAATTGTGGATGAATTAAATTTCCAAACCATAGAGAAAATAGTAAATGAAAATGATTATGGAATGGGATTCATCAATATTAAAACAAGAAAACCCTATGGAAACGAAAGTTTTTATTTTTCTTTAGCTACTGGAAGGAAGGTAGGAGCAAAAAAAGAATACTATAAGGGTCTTTATAAGGACAAGGATGGGACTATTCATATACTTGGTTTTGAAGAATTATATGCTTATCTTAAAAAAAGAAATAATAATGTTCATTTAAATATTTTAGGAGAAAAATTGAAAAAGCAAGGCATATCTTATTTAGGTGAAGATTCTTCGGCAATAATAGCTGCTGATTCTAAAGGTAAAATTAAATCTGGTGAAATTGTTATAGATTATAATGATAATTGGTTAATAAATAAGACTAATGAACATTTATCTAAATCTAATATTTTAGTTTTATCTTATGAAATTGGAGATACTAAATCTAGAATTAGTACATTAAAAAATTATATTAACAATTTTAAAAACTATAATATTATGATAATTCCCAACAAGGTTTCATCTAATATGAAATACATTGTAAACAATAGCTTAGTTCCAGTAGTATATATAAATGGAGAATCAAAGGGCCTATTAAAAACCTTATCTACAAAAAGGGAAGGGTTTATAACTGTAGGGGATGTATATGCTGAATTAATTTCAACTCAAGGAGAAGAAAATGTTAAAACCATAGGAAATAAAATAGATATCATTAAAACTAAGGATAATTACAAGGAATCTAAGACTTTATATATTAAAACAATAAATTTAATCTTGATTGCTTCCATATTTCATGGGATTGTTTATTTTTTACAATGTTATATTTCTTATTTTCTCTACAAAAATAGACTGGATAAATTAAATCAAATAAATTTATATAATTATTTTATACTTATTAATATTTTTTTATCTTTATTAATGGGGGTTTCATCACTCCATATAAATATATTTTTATATTTATCAGTAAACCTTTTAGTTACTTATATTATAACTATTTTTATTGCAGAAAAGGAAGTAAGTGGAATTGGACTATTTTCAACTTTTACTTACGGAATAGTTTTGTTTGGAATATTCTTTTATCCAGAACTTATATATAATTCTTATATAGGTTTTAACAATTTGTTTTATGGTGCTAGATACTATGGATTTAACAATGGAATTATGGGAGTATTATTAGTAAGTTCCATTATAAGTTATTTCTTTATTAAAGATTTAATTAAAAGTAAATTTCTCCAAAATACAATATGTATATTATTTTTTTCTATAAATATGGTAGCTTTATCTGCAAGTTATGGAACTAATACAGGTGGTTTTATAACTTCTGTAGTGTTATTTTTAATTATGATTTATACTAATTTATTGGGGAAAGATTGGACTGTTAAAAATGTAATAACCCTAATACTTGTTTCCATATTAATATTTGCTATTAATATGTATTTTGATTACCATAGTCAGGATAAATCCCATGCTATTGGTTTTCTAATGAGAATTCGTAATTTTGGATTTACTGAATTTATAGATATGTTTAAAATTAAGTTTAAGGAATTAATTAAATGGACTGTATTACCACCTTTTAGTATAGTAATAATTGCCCAAATAATTTCTTTAAAAAAACTGAAAAATATAGTGCCAAATTATAAAAGTGAATATAATATTATTATATTAACTGCTATAATAGGCTTTATATTAAATGATACAGGTATGATTACATTTATATATATGATGCATTATTTAATATCCTTAATAATATATGAAAATATTAATAAAATGAATTTATAAAATCTTAAAAGTAGTAATGACTTTGAAATTTTTAAATAAATTCTATTGAATTAAAACCTAATTGGGAAATCAGATTTTTAGATATGGTCCATTGATTTCCCAAATTTTAATCAAG
>JAAZMA010000280.1 GCA_012799055.1 Tissierellia bacterium | reverse complement strand
TATCTCCAGATGAAAGATTGGTGGAAATTATAGAATTAGAAGGTCATCCTTGGTATATAGGTTGTCAATTCCATCCAGAGTTTAAATCTAGACCTACAAAGGCCCATCCACTGTTTAAGGATTTTGTTAGAGCTTGTAAAGAAAACAAATAATAATTTCAATGTGAAATTGTGAACTTATTAGGCCCTGTGGCCAATTATTATTAGAGAATTAATGAAATAGGGGCGACTTTTAGTCACCCCTATTTTTTAAAATGTTTATTTATTCATTTCCCATTCTTCTACAATCTTTACACTGGAGCTACAGCCAATTCTTGTGGCACCAGCTTCTAACATTTTATTTACTGTATCTAAATCTCTAATGCCTCCAGCTGCTTTTATGCCTATTTCAGGCAATGTATATTCTCTCATTAATTTCACATCTTCTACAGTGGCACCAGAGGTACCAAAGCCAGTGGAAGTTTTTATAAAATCAGGTTTATATTTATTGGCTATTTTACATAAAGTAATTTTTTCTTCCTTTTCTAAATAGCAGTTTTCAAATATGACTTTTACAATTACATTATTATCTCTACATATTTTTACTATGGATTCCATTTCTTTTTCAATATATTTAAGATTATTATTTTTAAGTTCTCCAATATTTATTACATAATCTACTTCTCCAGCTCCTTTTTCTATGGCATCTTTAGTTTCAAAGATTTTAGTTTCTAAAGTACATTGTCCCAATGGGAAACTAATTGCAGCATCTACTTCCACATTGGAGCCTTCTAAAAACTTAACACATTTTTCAATATAGGCATTGTTAATAGCTACAGTTTTAAAATCGTATTTCATAGCTTCTTCACATAGTTTTTTCATATCTTCATCTGTGGCATAAGGTTTTAATTGAGTGTGGTCAAAGAGCTTTGAAAATTTCATTATAAATTCCCCCTTTAGTTTTTTCTAAATCTATTAATTAATGAAAATAAAAACATAAATAATATGCCTAGGATTACAGTTATCATACCACCTACTATACCTTTACTTTCAGCAACAACACCTGTTATATAAGGCATTATTATTCCACCTAAGCCACCTAGGGCTAGAAGAGTTCCCATGGCTAAGTCGGAATCTTTTACAATTTCCCCTGCATTGGAAACAGTAGTAGGGAATATTCCAGCTAAGCAAAATCCTAGACCCAATATGGTAATTACAATAGCCCAAGTACTAGAAGATAGTAAAAACAATGCGAAAAACAACATTACTCCTGTGGAACTAGCTAGTATAATGGTTTTTTTATTCATAGTTTGAGAGATATAGGCGGAAAATAGTCTACCAAATATAATGACTACCCATAATAGGGATAATATTTTTTGTGCAAGGGAAGTGTTCATTAATCCTGCATCTATTAAATAAGTTACTATCCACCCATTTACAGCAAATTCTACACCTACGTAAAAGAACAATATACCACTGGAAATATAGAAATCTAAATTTTTAAGGAAATCATAGGATTTATTTTCTTTTGTGTTTTTCCCTTGTTTTTCCACATCAATAATATTCATACTTATAAATATTAATACCATAATAGTAGATAATATGGTTATTAATCCTATGGAATATTTCCAGTCTAATCCTATTTTAACAAACCAGGAAGCAATAAAGGGTGCCATAAAGGCTCCCACTGCAAAAAAAGTATGAAGTATATTTAATGGTCCAGGTGCTCCATCACTAATTTCATTTACTAAGGTATTATTAAAATTACTTACACCACCTCTACTAATTCCTGCCATAAAAAATAGTATTAATAAAATTGTTGGGGATTGAGTAAATATCATACCAGCAAAACCTAATACTCCTATGGTGGATAATAAGACTATGGAATTTTTTCTACCTAATTGACTAGCAATTATCCCACCTAAAAAACTTGCTATTAAATTTCCTGTAGATTGAAAAGCTAAAAGCATTCCACCTTTATCGTATCCTATATTAAAATCTATCAATAGGGATGGCAATATTGCCCCAAGCATTAGGGAGGCCATTCCATTAACAAAAAAAGCAAAATAGCATCCCTTAAGTATTTTATTGTTTTTGTCCATTTACATCCGCCTTTCTCTAATGTGTTTAAATAGAATGAAATTTTATTATTGATTTTTTAAAACCTATATGGTATATTGTATATACAATATAACATAATATCATTATACTTTCAATTTATAATTCCATTAAATATTAATAGTTTTTTATGGGAATAATGATTTTATACTAATATTATTTAGAAGGTGAAAAATATGAATTTTAATTTAAAAGCTAATATATCCTCTACCCCTTTTAATATCCCAGAGGGAGTATATTTAGCAGGATATGGCCATAGGGATAAACCAAATATTGGAACCCATGATGCCCTACATACAAAGGCAGTTACTATTTCCAATGGGGAAAAAACCATTATGATTATATCCAATGATTTACTTGGTGTAAATGAAGAAATAGTAAAGAGAGTTGTAAATGGCATTAAAGAAGGTTTTGATATTCTAGAAGAAAACATATTCATATGTGCAACCCATACCCATGCGGCACCAGATATATTTGATTGGGAGTTTGATAAAAGATACTCTCAAATGGATTTAAATAAAGAGGCAAAGGAAATTATAATTAATACTATTATAGAAAATGGATTAAAATCTACTAAAGATTTAAAACCAGTACAATTGGCATTTGGGCAATCTAAAGGAGAAGGGATTGCTTCCAATAGAATAGATAAAAATGCTTTAGTGGATAATTTAGTTAGTGGCATATTTTTAATTGGGGAGGATAATCTACCATTATGTACTATGGTAAACTATGCTTGTCATCCTACAGTACTTGGTGCAGAGAATTTATATATATCTAGGGATTATCCAGGAGTTACCCAAAGTCTTGTGGAAGACCATTTTGGCAAAGATTCTATTTGTATGTTTATGAATGGAGCTTGTGGAAATCAAAGTACTAGATTTACTAGAAGAAGCCAAGATTTTCATGAAGTTGAGAGAATAGGGGAAATTTTGTTTGAAAGTGTACTTAAGGCCTATGATAATAGAATTGCAATAGAGGATTCTACAATTAGTGTTGTGAAGGAATATTTTCAATTTCCTAGAAAACAATTGCCTAGTAGAGAAGAGGCTGAAGCTTATTACCAAACTATGACTGAGAAATTGAATATGGCTAAAAGAAATCTAGGCATAGCTCCAGAAGAATTAAGAGGTATTATAACTAAACATCAAGGGGCAGGTATTACTTTAGAATTATTAGAAGTATTAGATGATTTAAACTTAAATGCACCTATTCAATTGGTAAGATTAGGGAATTTAGTCTTTGTGGGAGTTCCTGTAGAGTTGTTTAATGATTATGGTTTTTTAATAAAGGAAAAATCTAAATTTCCAAATACTATAATTGTGGGATACACCAATGGAATGCTAGGTTATGTATATACTCCCCAATCTTATGAAGTGGGAGATTATGAAGCTTGGTCATCACCTTTTCACATAAATACAGGTGAAAAATTAGTAGAAAAGGTAATTAATTTAATGGAAGAATTATAGTAATAGAATTAATAGGAGGAAAAAAATATGTACAATATATTAATTGTTTCCCATGGAAGTATAGCCAAGGGATTTTATGAAACAGCAGAGATGATAATGGGAGATGTAGAAGGCGTAAGAGCCATAGGTATTCAACCAGGAGAAAGTGCCCAAGATTTTGGAGAAAAAGTAGTAAAATTGGCAGATGAAATTTATACAGAAGATGGATTATTAGTATTAGCAGATTTATTTGGAGGAACTCCTTCTAATACTGCTATTATGAAATTGCTAAATAGATATGATAATATTCAACTTATATCTGGAATAAACCTTCCAATTTTGTTAGAAGCATTAGGTGGAAGAGTTATGGCATTGGAAGATATGAAGGATAATCTAATAAATATTGGGAAAGATGGAATTGTAGATGTAAACAAAGTTGTGGCTGGAAGTTCAAGTCACGAAGATGATGAATAATTTGAAAATGCTTTTTGTTTTATATAAATGCATTTAATAATAAGAAAAGGAGGGTAGTGAGGGGCAATTTTATAATTATTATTATATTGTAAAGGAGGAAATAAAATGGAAATTACTACTGGTCAAATTATCATACTAACTATCTATGCATTTGTTGCGATATATGATGCATTAGAGACAGATATAGGACTAAGTAGACCTATACAAGCCGGGTTCTTTACAGGGCTTATTATGGGTGATGTAAAACTTGGTTTAGCAGTAGGTGCCACACTACAACTGATGATATTGGGAGTAGGTACCTATGGTGGAGCTTCGATACCAGACTATATGTCTGGAGCGATTATAGGGACTGCATTTGGAGTTATCTCTGGTCAAGGTGTTGAATTTGCCATAGGGATTGCAGTACCAATAGGATTATTTTTAGTACAATTAGACGTATTGGCAAGATTTACTAACACTTATTTCCAACATAAAGCTGACAAATACGCAGATGAAGGTAAATTCAAGAAAGTAGAACAGATGAACTTATTAGGTATTATACCCTGGGGATTATCCCGTGCTATCCCAGTAATGGTAGCATTAATATTTGGGCACGAAATTGTTGATGGGTTAGTAAAGGTATTCCCAACTTGGTTAATGGATGGATTAGCCTTAGCAGGTAAAATATTGCCAGCACTAGGAATTGCAATATTATTAAGATACCTACCAGTAAAAAGGTATATGCCTTATTTATTAATTGGATTTGTTTTAGCAGCTTTCCTAGATGTAACTATGGTAGGAGTTGCAATAATAGGATTGGCTTTAGGCTTATTAGCTTATCAAAAGAGACAAGAACAATCCGTATATGTAGCTGGAGGAGGTGCTGATGAAGATGAGTGATACTACAGCTAAAATAACTGAAAAGGATTTAAGAAGTGTTTATAGAAGATGGTTATTGGCAGGACAAACAGGCTGGAACTACGAAAGAATGCAAGGCCTATGTTATTGCTATGCTATGATGCCAGTTCTTAGAAAACTTTATAAAGATGAAGAGGATCTAAAAAAAGCAACAAAACTCCATTTACAATTCTTCAATACAGAACCTGATGTGGCTCATTTAATATTAGGTGCCAATGTGGCAATAGAAGAAGCTCAGGGATTAGAGGCAGAAGAAGCAGTAACAGCTATAAAAACTGGTTTAATGGGACCTCTTGCAGGTATAGGGGATACTATATTTGGAGTTATAACTTCAACGGTGTTTGGTTCAATAGCTGCATATATGGCATTGAATGGTAGCTCAGCAGGTATTTGGATTTGGTTAGCTTGGTCTGTAGCTAGATGGTTTATTAGATGGGAATTTACTAAATTAGGTTATAATCAAGGTACAAAACTAGTTACTGTAATGGGTGGCAAATTGCAAAGTATTACAGAAGCTGCAAGTATATTAGGTTTAACTGTAATAGGTGCATTAATTCCAACAGTTGTAACACCATCAGTTCCTATTGTATTCCAATCAGGAGATGTAACCATGGAAGTTCAAGGAATATTAGACCAAATAATGCCATCTTTAGTTCCAGCTATAATGGTTTTCTTTGTATATTGGTTACTAGGAAGGAAGAAGATGACTTCTACCAAGGCTATTTGGATACTATTAGCTTTGTCTATTATCTTAGGTGCTTTAGGAGTGTTAGCATAGATTCAATAAAACGGGGTATTGCCAAGCAGTACTCCGTTTTATAACAACATATAGGAGGTAGAAATATGGGTATTGTACATGTAAGAATTGATGACAGGCTCATACATGGTCAAGTTGCTGCTTATTGGTGTAATTCATTAAGGGTGAGCAGAATAATGGTTGCAAATGATAAGATTGCCAATGATGATTTACGAAAGAGTATGTTAAGAATGGCTGCACCGCCAGGAATTAGAACGTCTCTTATTTCTTTAGAAAAGGCAGCTAATAATATTAATGCAGGAAAATACGAAGGTCAAAGAGTTCTTTTAATATTTGAAAGTCCTCAAGATGCAGTGGAACTAATTAATCTTGGGGTAAAATTAGACACTATTAATGTAGGGAATTTAGCTCATAAAGAAGGGGCAATTCAAATAAAAAGTAATATTAAAGTAGTAGAAGAAGAAATAGAAGCCTTTAAGAAATTAAATGAAATGGGCGTCGTATTAACAGCTAAAATGGTTCCTGATGACCCAGAAACAGATTTTATGACTTATTTAAATAAAGTTTTAGACTAAAAACAAGAGAGGAGAATACAATATGAGTTATGAACTATTTTTTGATGCCATAGAAGAAATGATACAAGATGTAAGGAATACACAAGGGGATAATATTAAAAAAGCAGCAGAAATAATTGCTGATTCCATAATGAATGGTGGAATAATTCAAGCATTTGGTAGTGGCCATTCTTATGCTGGTGCTATTGAAATAGCAGGTAGAGCTGGAGGATTAATACCAGCAAAGGTACTAAAAGAGCCCTCTGGTGGAATGTATGAAACTGTAGAAGGAACAGGAACTAAATTTATGGAAGATGTAGATATTAGAGAAAATGACTGCTTTGTTCTTATATCTAATTCAGGAAGAAATCCAATGATAATTGAAATTGCAGAATGGGCTAAAGAAAGAGGAAATAAGATAATTGTTGTTACTTCTTTAGATGTTTCTAAAACTATGACATCTAGACATTCCTCAGGAAAAATGTTATATGAATTAGCAGATGTAGTATTAGACAATAGAGGAGTAGAAGGAGATGCAGCGATTGAATTAGAAGGAATGGAAACTAAAGTTTGTGGAACTTCTTCCATTACAGCTGCTATACTATTAAATGCTACAATCCTTCAATCTATCCAAATAATGCTAGATAAAGGATATGTACCACCAGTATATATGAGTCAAAACGTAGATGGTGGCCCAGAATTTAATAAAAAATTAGTAGATGAATATGCTCACAGATTACACAGAAAATAAAACTCTCTAATATAAGGGGGAGTAAAAATGGATAAATACATTATTAAAAGTAGTAAAATACAAACCCCAGAAAAATTAATAGACGGAGGTCTTTTAATTAATGGAAAACAAATAGAAAAAATTTTAGAAAAAAAGTCATTAAAAGACTATTCTAAATTTGAAATCATAGATATGGGGGACAATTTAATAATACCAGGGCTAATAGATATTCATATTCATGGTTCTGGAGGCTGGGCAGCAGGTGCAGCTAATGTGGAAAATGTGGAAGGATTGTGTAAATATCTTCCTTCTGTAGGAGTTACTTCTTTCCAACCTACTTTAGGGGGAGAAGATAGACTTACTATTAATAAATCTTTAAGGGCTATAAGAGAAGTGATGGAAGGAAGTTATAATGGAGCTAGAATGCTTGGAATACACATGGAAGGACCCTTTTTAAACCCTGAAGAAAAAGGTGCTTTCATAGTTGAAAATCTATTGGAGCCATCTGTGGATATAATGAAAGAATTTATAGAAAGTAGTGGCGGCAATATAACTCATATGACTGTAGCGCCTGAAATAGAAGGGGCTAAGGAATTAATAGAATACTTAGTCCATAATAATATTTTAGTGGCAGGTGGTCATACCAATGCCACAATAGAAGAAACAAAAGAAGGAATTAAGTGGGGAGTATCACTATCTACTCATACTTGTAATGCTCAAAGATCTATTCACCATAGAGAGCCTGGAGCATTGGGAGCTTATTTATTAGACGATGAAATATATTGTGAATTAATATGTGATTTGTTCCACGTACATCCAGATATGATTGAATTAATATTGAGACTAAAATCTACAGATAGAGTATGTATGATATCCGATGCAATAATTGGCTCTGGTTTAAAACCTGGAATCTATGAGTTTTCCAATAGAACAGTAAATATAGATGAGGAAGGTTGGAGTAGATTACCCAATGGTACTATAGCAGGTAGTACGAAAAGTTTACTATTTGGTTTTAAAAATATGGTTCAATTAGGCTATAAGCTTGAAGATGTAGTTAAAATGTCTTCCCATATACCAGCTAAATTATTAAAAGTGGAAGATAAAAAAGGAAGTATTGAAGAAGGTAAGGATGCAGATTTAGTAGTATTAGATAAGGAATACAATGTAATTAGAACCTATGTAGAAGGAAAACTTCAATTTAATGTAGAAAATGACCAAGTAATTTTAAATGATAAATTAAATAAATAAGAATATAGGTTTGTCATTCTAAATTAATCTTAGAATGGCAAACCATTCTGATGATTAAAATCATAGATATTGGAGGATTGGGGCATGACACAAATAAATATTGGATTAATAGGGTATGGTTATATTGGCCAAGTGCATACTATGGTTTATAAAAATCTACCTATATTAAGCCCATTTTTTAAAGATAAGTATAATATGTCTTTAGTAGTTAGTAAAAAATTAGAGAATACTAAAGGTTTAGGTTGGGAAAATTTATATTCCACTGTAGATGAAATATCTGAAGAAACTAATTTGGATATAGTAGATATATGTACTCCTAATTTTCTTCATTGTGAACAAGGGAAAAAATTTATGGAAAAAGGAGTAAATATATATTGTGAAAAGCCAATGGCATTAAACTATGAAGATTCTTTAAAAATGGCAAATTTGGCAGAAGATAAAGGACTAATAACTCAAGTGGCTTTAGTATATAGATTTATGCCAGCTGTTGCTAAAGCAAAAGCAATAGTAGAATCTGGACTATTAGGGGATATTATTAGTTTTAGAGGAGAATTACTCCATAGTAGTTATTTAAATCCAGAGAGAGAAATGAATTGGAGACTTAGAAAAGAACAATCTGGCGGTGGTGCCATAGTAGATTTAGGGGTTCATGTGGTAGATACTTTAATGTTTGTACTAGGAGATAATAATATAAAAACACTAAGTGCTAGAACCAATACAGTGATTAGGGAAAGACCAGATGGAGACTCCAAGGAATTATCTAAGGTAAATGTAGATGACTGGGGACTAATAATTTTAGAACTGGAAAATGAAAGCATAGGAACTATTGAGGTTTCAAAGGTAAATTATAATCCTAATAGTAATTTTCATATTGATATATATGGAACAAATGGATATTTATCCATATCTGACAAAGATCCTTATAATCCAATATTTAATAGTTTTGTAGGTGAAAATGAGAGGGAGATATTTAAAGAAATTAATGAAAATGGATATGTAAAACATATAAACTCCATTTACCCTAATGGTAAAATGTCCATGGGGCCAATGGTGGACATGCATGCTGCATCTATTTCTAATTTGCTTTATAATATAATTGAAGATAAGATAGTTTATAAGGAAACACCTACTTTTTCAGAAAGCTTAATTTCCCAAAAGATAATAGATCTTTCTTATAAATCTAGTAGTAAAAAAGGAGAAGTATTAATTATATGAAAAAAAATATAAGCAAAAAATTGTTAGCCATTGATTTAGATGGTACTTTATTGACAGATGATAAAGAGATTTCAGAGGTTAATTTAAATGGCTTAAAAAAGGCAGTAGAGAACAATACTACCATAGCTATAGTAACAGGTAGGGAATTGTTTAGTGCCTTAACCATTATAGAAAAATATGATTTTGATTATTATTTAATTTGCTATAATGGGGCATTAATAATGGATCTTAAAAAGAATGAAGAGATTTTTTTACAAAATATGAATATGGAAGATGTGAAGAAAATTGTAGATTTTTGTATTAAGGAAGAATATCCTATTCATATATTTGGAGAAACATATTGGGGAGTTACTGGTATTAATCAGGCAGTAGAAGATTTTGTAAAAGCTCATGATATAGAACCAAATATAGTTAAAGATACTAGAGAAATAGAGGATATGGAGATTATAAATCTAGTTGGTGTGGGAGATGTAGACAAAGTTGAAGAGTTTATTGTAAAAAATCAAATAGATGTTAGTTTTACCAACTCAGTCCCTAACACTATAGATATAATGGCTAAAGATGTAACTAAAGGAAGTGGGTTGAAAATTTTAGCTGATAAATTAAAGTTCAAAAGGGAAGAAATCATATCTATAGGAAATTATTATAATGATATAGATATGTTTAAAGTCTCTAATATTGGAGTTGCAATAGGAAATTCTCCAGAAGAAGTAAAAAACCATGCAGATTATATTACCATAAAATCAAATAATGATAATGGAGTATTAGAGGCTATAGAAAAATATATATTATAATTGACGCCTTGGTTTTGACATAAAATATAGTATTATGCTAAGGTTGGTGAATAGAATGAGGAGAGTGGATAATCAAAGCCCTGTTCCTAAATACTATCAATTAGGACAGATAATAAGGGAAATGATAGAAAATGAAGAATTACAACCTGGTGATGCCATTCCTACGGAAATGGAATTGTGCAAATACCATGGAGTAAGTAGAATGACTGCTAGAAAAGCTATACAGAATTTAGTACATGAAGGATTACTTTATAGAGAACAGGGCAAGGGCACCTTTGTAGCTTATCCAAAAGAAAGAAGGAATGTGTCTCAACTCCTTAGTTTTACAGAGGAGATGAAGGCTAAGGGAAAAAAGGTTACCAATAAAATAATGTTATTTGAAAAAAATAAACCTAGTAAAAAAATAGCAAAGATATTAGATATTAATCCAGATGAAGATTTTATATTTATGATAAAAAGACTTAGAATAGTATCAGGTTTGCCATTTGCAATTGAATTGGCTCATATTCCAGAAAAAATTGTGCCAGGATTAAAATTGGAAGATATTGAAAAGAATTCACTATATGATTTAATAGAGAATACTCATGGTAACAAATTATCTTATGGTAAGCAAAGTGTGGAGCCTGTAGTGCTTACAGCCTACGAAAAGGAGATGTTTGAAATACAGGATAATAGTCTTGAGAGTAGTCTTGGCTTATTATTTGAAAGAACTACCTATAGTGAGGATGGTGAAGCTATAGAATATACTAGATCTGTGTATAGAGCTGATATATATAAACTAGAATATACATTACAAAGAGTATTGTAAAAATATAAATATTTGGAGGAAATATGCTAAAAAAACATTTGAAAAATTTTGCTATTTTAGTTGATTTTGATGGAACAATTACTACTGTTGATACTAATCATAAATTAGTTGATATGCATGGCAACGATAATATCACAAAAATTAGACAGTCCTTTGAAGCTGGAGAAATAGATTTTATAACTTTAATTGATCTACAGTTTAGAGAATTTAAACTAACAGAAGAAGAATATGTGAATTTTATATTGACAGAATTTGATTTAACAGAAGGATTTGTAGAATTTTATAATAATATAGAAAAATACAATATTCCCTTTGCTGTAGTAAGTGGCGGATTTGACAATGGAATAATACCTTTTTTAGCTAAACATGGAATTGAAGATGTAGATATATTTTCAAATTCATTTGTGTTCAATGGGAATAATATGAGGGCAAAAATATATGATGAAGAAGATATTGTTGATTGCTTTGGTCATGGTCCATGTGGGAACTGCAAAGTAAGACATTATAATAGATATAAAGAAAAATACCATACTGTAATATTTATAGGTGATGGAATTACAGATCAATGTGTAGCACAAATTGCTGATATAGTTTTCGCTAAGGACAGTTTATTAGATTATTGTAAAGAAAATAATATAGATTGTATACCTTGGGAAGACTTTGATGATATAAATAAAATAGTTTTTAAAGAGAATA
This sequence comes from Tissierellia bacterium, assembly GCA_012799055.1. Classification (GTDB taxonomy): domain Bacteria; phylum Bacillota; class Clostridia; order Tissierellales; family Tepidimicrobiaceae; genus JAAZMA01. The sequence goes on along the minus strand of JAAZMA010000280.1, from coordinate 10,515 downwards.
CATGGGAGGAATGAATTATGTCAAGTTTAAAGTATTTTAATGCAGTTGAAGATTTAGTAAAAGAAATTAAGGAAACACAAATGGATAATATTAACAAAGCAGCAGAGGTTTTTGCAAAAACTATAAAAGAAGATAAAATAATCCATGTGTTTGGAACAGGACATTCCCATATGATAGGGATAGAAATGTTTGCTAGAGCTGGAGGATTAGCCAATGTAGAAGCAATGCTAGACAATACTATATTGACTAATTTTGGTGCTCAAAGAGGTGGAAGTATAGAAAGACTAAGTGGATTAGCTGAAATAATCTGGGATGATTATAAAATTGAAGAGGGAGATATTATACTAATAGTATCAAACTCAGGAAGAAATGCAGTGCCAATAGAAATGGCAATGCTTGCACAAGAAAAAGGAATATACACAATAGCATTAACATCTTTGAAACATTCAAAAAATGTAGAATCTAGACATGAAAGTGGTAAAAGATTATTTGAATTAGCAGATTTAGTAATAGATAACTGTGCTCCAAAGGGAGATGGATTACTAGACTTTGATGGTATACAATCTGGTGCAAGTTCCACTATATCAGGTTCTATAGTAGTAAACAGTATTGTAGCAGAAACTTTAGACATATTATCAAAAGAAGGACATAAATTACCTGTATATGTAAGTCAAAATGTAGACGGCTACAACAACGACGATTTATATAAAAAATATGAAAATAGAATTAAACATTTATAATGTGGAGAAATTTAATTTGTAATTAAAAATTTTGCAATGCAAATAAAGAGGTGCTATAAATGAAAATTTTAGTAAAAAATGCAAATATTATTACTCCCTATGAAATAAAAAAAGATAGTAATTTAATAATTGAAAATGGAAAAATAGCAAAAATATTTCATAGAGAAGAAGTAGAGGAAAATGAATTTGATGAAATAATAGATGCTGAAGGTAAATACTTATCTCCAGGATTTATAGACATTCACAATCATGGGAATTTTGGCCATGATGCTATGGAAGGAACTTATGAAGCCTTAGATTCTATGGCAAATTACCATATTCAAAATGGTGTAACTTCCTATTTAGCAACTCCTATGACAGCAGACCCTAAGGATATAAAAAAGGCATTAAAAGTAGCTGGAGAATATATAAATGATGATAGTAATTATTCAAAGGTGAAATCCCAAGTATTAGGGATATATTTAGAAGGACCTTATTTCTCCATGGAGAAAAAGGGAGCTCAACCACCAGAATATATTAAAGATCCAGATTTAGAGGAAATGAAAGAGTTTATTGAGGTTTCCAATAATACAATAAAAGTGGTATCTGTATCTCCTGAATTGGAAGGTGCTGAGGAGTTTATAAGATATTTGAAAAATGAAGGAATAAAGATTGCTATAGGCCATAGTAATGCTACATTTGAAGAAGCTAAGATAGGTATAGATGCAGGTGCAACTATAGCTACTCATCTATATAATGGTATGAGGGCATTTTCCCATAGAGATCCTAGTATTATAGGAGCTGTATTAACAGATGAAAGAGTAGCCTGTGAAATGATATGTGATGGAATCCATCTACATGTAGGGGCTATGGATTTAGCTGTTAAGGTAAAAGGGAAAGATGGCATTATATTAATTTCTGATGCTATGATGGCTACTGGCCTTGAAGATGGAGAATATGGTTTAGGTGGTCAGGTAGTATATGTAAAAGATGGGGCAGCAAGACTTAAAGAAGGTAATTTAGCAGGCTCAACTTTAACATTAAATAAAGCAGTTTACAATATGGCAAATATGGTAGGAGTAAAATTAGAAGACGCAGTAAGAATGGCTTCATTAAATCCTGCTAAAGCTATTGGAGTAGACAATGAAAAAGGAAGTATAGAAGTAGGAAAAGATGCAGATTTAATAATATTTGATGAAAATATAAATGTTTCCAAAGCTATGGTAAAAGGTAAAATTAGAGATTTTCAATAGATAAAATAAAAGAGACCAAATTGGTCTCTTTTATTCTGTTCTTATAGCTTCTAATGCAGATAAATTCATGGCTCGTTTTGCTGGATAATATCCAGATATTATGCCTATTAATGTTGTAAAGCCCATGGCTGCAAATATTAGCCATATGGGTATAATACTTATTTTGGTGCCTTCTCCTAGGGCTAAAAAGTCTAGGAAATTGCCACCAAATTTATTAATTAACAGGGAGAGTATTTCACTAAAAATTACTCCTATGATTCCCCCTAATAATCCTATTATGGCAGATTCAAATAAAAATAATCTTTTTATATCTTTTAAAGATGCCCCTATAACTTTCATTACCCCAATTTCCTTAGTTCTTTCGTATATACTCATTACCATAGTATTTGTAATACCTATGGCTGCTACAAGTAAAGATACAGCACCTATTCCCCCTAAAACTGCTTGCATAATACCTGCAGTTTTTTTAGTTTGTTCTATCCATTCGTTTAGACTATAGGCTTGAAAGCCCATGGATTTTAAAGTGTCTTGGATAGATTGGACATTTTTCATATCTCCTACTTTAACCATTACATGTTCGTAGTTGGTTCCTGTACTTCTACCAGGTTCAGGTCTTTGATTTTCAGCTTTTTGTTTGTCTTTTATCATTTTTTCAACAGTTTCCAATGGAGCATAAATTCCCCAGTCTGTATCCCAATCTCCTTCTTGTAAGACTCCTGCAGTTTTAATTTTATATTCTTTATACTTGATTTTTTTATCACCCTCTTGATGCCCCATATCCATTCTTCCATATCCATAGGAGGTATCAAAGGTAAATGTCATTCTGTCTTTCATTAGATCGACTTTTGGTTCTACCCATCTGCCTCTTTGCATGGCTTTATAATCGTAAAACTGATACTCCATAGAACCGCCAAATACTACTACTAAATCGTCTCCAGGTTGCAATAATCTACCTTCTTTTACATTAAATTCAAAGAGCTCCATGGCTTCTGGGTCAATACCTTTAATAGGGGTTTCAGAAATATATCTACCATTAATAATAGTTCCATAGGCTTGAACAATAGGTGTTGCAGCAACAACTCCAGGTATCTGTTTAAATTCTGCAACTGCCTTATCATCTAGTTCTACTGTTTTAGGTCTACCACCAGGACTTGATTGATTAAAATCATCATAATTTTTGTGTACATTTATAGTAGTTAAAGAACCCATTTGGGCTATTTGACCTGTGTAGGCTTCTTGCATTCCAAATCCTAAGGATAACATTACCACAATAGAAGCAGTTCCAATAATTACACCTAAAACAGTTAAAAATGTTCTAAGCTTTCGTCTCCATAAATTTTTAATGCCCATTCGGATTAAATCTGAACTATTCATCTAAAGCCATACCTTTCTTTTTCTTCTTTTTGTAGAATACAAAGCCACCAATAGCTGCAGAAATTAAAATTATAGTAATCCAAAAGCCTTTACTTTTTAATAATTTTTTAATTCCCCTTGGTTCATCCATAGGAGGCATTTCTTCTGGAAACTCATCCATTGGCATTGGTTCCATAACATTTAGGGTAAATTCTTCTCTATATTCTACAATTTCCCCTGTGGAGTCTTCATAGGTAAATACTATGGCACCCTTTAGTTCTCCTGGCTCTTCTGGAATTATTAAGCCTTCAAAATAATCTGTGCTACCAGATTCAAAATTTCCCACATAGTAAGTAGCATTTTCTGTTGGGAAATCACCCTCTAATTTTACCATCATATTATATAGTGTAACTTTTCCCGTATTGTAAAACTCTACAGATATAGGGGCAGGTTCCCATGCATAGGCTTCAGGAGGAACTAATAATTCCCCAACTTCTAATTTTGATTGTTGAATAACGGGAATTCCTATAAATTCAAGATCTTCATGTTGTTCGCCATCGGAATCTTCATATTTAAAATTAGCTGTTATAGTATAAGTTTTAGCCAATGCATCTGGTACTGTAGATAATATTATGGTTTTTTCTATTTTCCCCTTTGGAGGTATACTATCTATATAGAAAGTATTGCTACTATCCACAGGTGTAAAAATATTACTTCCAGCACTGGGATTATCAGGATTTGATTTTTCATCTGAAGCTAAAAATATTTTAATATTCCTAACAGTCTTTTGGCTATTGGTATTAAAGAAAGATAAATTCATAGTAAAGTTTTCTCCAGCTTTTACTAAATGAGGTTCAAAATTATATTTATCAATAATTAGTCGAGGAATAGTTTTTATATCATCTCCAGGTTTTACCACAAATACTCCTACATATTGGGTTAGAGTATATTTGTTTTCACCTTGTAGCAAATCATCTTCATATTCTACAGTAATATTTATAGGATAATTTCTAGTTTCTGCGTCTTTTCCAGTTAAAAATAGAAAACTTAAGTCTTCTGCTTTACCAGGTTCTATGGAATTTATTTTTTTAGTACTAACAGTTTTAGGTACTACACCATTTAAATCGGAGCTTTCCACCATGACTTTTATATTTTTAGCAGGAATTTTTCCTTGGTTTTTAAGGGAAAAACCTATATTAACAGTTTGATTTTGTCCTACAGCGCCTTCAGGATATTTAAGATTTTCCATAATTAAATTTGAGGTTTTTTCTCTATTAGAAGCCACATTTACAAAGAATTTATTAGAGCTTTCGTGGCTTTCACCTTTACTATCTTTGTAATTCAACATTATTTCTAGACTATGATTTCCACCTGCTAATTTTTCAGATGGAGTGATTTGAAAATAAAGACTAGATTTTCCTCCACCAGGAATATTTTTTATATATTGAGTATTGGTTCCAGATGAAAGGGTGAAAGTATTGTTATCTAAACCCTTTAAAGAAACTTTTACATCTTTTGCTTCCAAGGTTCCTGTATTTGTCAATTCAATTACTGCTGTTGTAGTTTTACCAGTTTCAGCCACATTAGGTATGGTATATACTTTACTTATAGTAACTAATGGGCTAGTATTTTTGTTTTCTACTTTTACATATATAGTATCGGAACCAGTAAAGGGATGATTGTATTCATTATAAAAATGAAAATTTATTTTTATGGGATAAGTTTTCGATTCTGCACTGGAGTCCACACTTATTCTAAAATCAATATCTTCAGTTCTACCATTATATAATCTTCTTAAACTCTCATAGCCTGACCCATCTATGCTAATAGGGGAAGCCCCCTCTAATTCAGCACTAATAGTAATATTTTCAGCCCATTCATTACTGGTGTTTTTAACAGTTAGGGGAAAGTATGTAGAGTCGCCAGCATCAATAGTAATTGTTTTAGGGCCTATTATAGCAAGATTTGGAACAAATTTTGAGCCGTCTATTGGTTCTGGTTTTTCAGGTTCTTTAGGTGGAGTAGGATTTATATTTGGTAAGTCTACGGTTAAAGATTTTAGTTCCTTATAAGTATTATTTTTTTCATAATAAACTACAAGTGGTATTTTATAATCTGTTCCACCAATGTATTTAAATTTAAATGAAACAGTACCTTTATCTCGATTTGTATTAAGATTTAATATTTTTTCAAATTGGGAATCTGCTAATACAAATGAGGATGAACTATTTACATTAATGTATAATTTTGTGTCTTCATCAAGGTTTTTTATATTAAAACTTAAATCTAAATTAAATAAATCATTTACTCCAATTGTTGTAGAACTTGGCTTTACTTCCCTTAGAGTTATTTCAGTATTACCACCTTCATTTTCAGCCATTCCCATCATACCAAATTGTCCCAACAGTATTATTAATAGAAGTACAATACTAATAAACTTTTTCATTTATCCAACCTCCCTTTTTTGACTTACTATTTTTTCTATATTCCCATCTCTAATATAGATAATTCTATGGCCAAAACTAGAAATTTCCACATCGTGGGTTACAATAATTAAAGTTTGCTTATTTTCCTTTGCCATTTCTGTTATTAATTCCATTACTTCCATGGTGGTTTTAGTGTCTAAATTTCCTGTAGGTTCGTCAGCAAAGACAATTTTAGGCTTACCTACAAAGGCCCTAGCAATACTTACCCTTTGTTGTTGGCCACCACTCATTTCTGAAGGTTTGTGATGGAGTCTGTCCCCAAGGCCTACATTATTTAGCATTTCTTTAGCCATTTTTTCTCTTTTCTTTTTTGGCACGCCTTGAAAAATTAGACCAAGACTAACGTTTTCTAAGGCTGAAAGGGTGGGGATTAAATTATAGGATTGAAATACAAATCCAATGTTTTTCTGGCGGAATTTTGCTAATTGTTTTTCATTCATTTTTTCAATATGTTTTTTATCTATAATGATTTCGCCTTTTGTAGGTTTTTCTAAACCTGCCATCATATTAAGTAATGTAGATTTACCTGAACCAGAGGTGCCTAATAAACAGACAAACTCTTCTTTTTCTATGGTAAGGGATATATTGTCCAATGCTACAATTTTTTCCTCTCCCATTTTATATACCTTTCTTAAATTATTAAGTACAATTAATTCATCCAAAAATTTATTCACCTCCAGTGTAGTTTAATAAACTAATTTTACCATTTATATGTATAAAATTGGTTACAATATTATTAAGATTGCAGGAAATACCCTTATAAATTTGTCTACAGTTTTAGGGAATTTTGCCTTATTATGATTTATTCTTGTCTGAAATGTAACAATCTTTAGTCTTCATCTAGTCTAAAACCTTTTCTTATGTTATAATAAACATGACTATATTATAATGGAGGTATGAAAAATGGCTAATGCAATGATTAGAGTTAGAATGAGCGCTGGGGATGCACATTATGGAGGCAATTTAGTAGATGGTGCTAAAATGCTCCAATTATTTGGAGATGTAGCTACAGAATTACTTATTAGAAATGATGGAGACGAAGGACTTTTCGTAGCCTATGATAATGTAGAATTCTTGGCTCCTGTATATGCAGGGGAGTTTATAGAGGCAGTAGGTGAGATTACTAAAGAAGGTAATACTTCTAGAAAGATGAAATTTGAAGCTAGAAAGGTTATAGTTCCAAGACCTGATGTTAATGATTCAGCTTGTGATGTTTTAGAAGAACCTGTGGTAGTATGTAGAGCTGAGGGAACTTGCGTAGTTCCAAAGGATAAAATGAGAAAGTAATTATTTATAATTTAAGTCAAGGAAGATTTTTAATAGATAAAGAATTGATAAAGGGGGTTTATAATTATGGATAAATTAATTATTACAGCTGCTATATGTGGTGCAGAGGTAACAAAGGAGCACAATCCTAATGTACCTTATACAGTAGAGGAAATAGGAAGAGAGGCAGAATCTGCATATAAGGCAGGAGCTAGTATTATACATCTTCATGTAAGGGAAGATGATGGTACTCCAACTCAGGACAAAGAAAGATTTAGAGTATGTATAGAAGAAATAAAAAGAAGATGTCCTGATGTAATAATTCAACCATCTACTGGTGGAGCAGTTGGAATGAGCGATGAGGAAAGACTACAGCCAGTGGAATTATTGCCTGAAATGGCCACATTAGATTGCGGTACTTTAAATTTTGGTGGAGACGAAATATTTGTAAATACGGAAAATACCATTAAAAACTTTGGTAAATTTATGATAGAAAAAGGAGTTAAGCCAGAAATAGAGGTATTTGACAAAGGAATGGTTGATTATGCTATTAGATTTGCCAAAGAAGGTTATATATTAGAGCCTATGCATTTTGATTTTGTATTGGGAGTTCAAATGGCAGCAACTGCAAGGGACCTAGCCTTTATGGTAGATAGTATACCAGCTGGTTCTACTTGGACAGTAGCAGGAGTAGGAAGACATGAAATGCCAATGGCAGCTATAGGAATTGCCATGGGTGGCCATGTAAGAGTAGGTTTTGAAGATAATGTATATTTATCTAGGGGAGTATTAGCAAAGTCCAATGGAGAATTAGTAGAAAAAGTAGTTAGAATTGCAAAAGAATTAGGAAGAGAAGTTGCTACTCCAGATGAAGCAAGGGAAATATTAGGATTAAAGAAGAGATAAAGATTAATTTAAGATAAAAGTTGAAGAGAATAATTGGGGCATTCCTCAAAGAGGCATGCCCCTAAACTTTTGTAAAAGTATATTCCTTAATTTTTTTATAACTTTTCTTGACATTTTGTGAACTTATTTCCTTAAATTCAATATTTAAAAATTTTTTAATATTTTTTTCGACAAAAGAAGGATTTTGTGGATTCATATCGAATTAATCTACTAAGGAGGGACCCAAAATGTTTATCAATGGGTGTAAAACCATTTTAATTAGATGTAGGTTTTGCGGTAGATTAAGGAAGTATGAATTAAATGTATTTAAGCTTATGGAAAATAATAAAATAGAGTATAAATGTAAATGTGGAGAGACCAATATTGCTATTAAAAAAATAATGGCAGAAGTTTCAAAGTTGAAATGAATTGTTTTAGTTGTGGTGGCAAACATGTTTTTAGATTAAACCTTAGGGAAGTATTAAAAGAGAATAATATGTTTTATTGTTTTTATGGGACAGAATTATGTTTTATAGGAACTGAAAAAAAAGGCAATCAAATATTATTAGAAACTCAAATAAGTATAGGCAAAAGTGAAAATGCAATTTATGGAGATGATTATTTTAACAATTTTAAGGTTTTTGGCAAAGCTTTAAAACAATTATATTTATTAAATTCAAAACAAAAAATTAATTGTGATTGTGGTAAATCAGAAATCCATATACAATTGTTTCCCGATAGATTAGAACTAAGATGTGCCCATTGCCATAGTGTAAAAATTATATTTGCTGAAACAGAAGAGGACTTGAGTATTTTGATGAAAAAGGATAAAATATCTCTTAAAGAGCATAATATTTCTTGTATTGATTCTATTAATGAAGAGAACAGAGACATAAAAGAATAGTATAGGGTAATATATGCTTAATACAATGAGTAATAATTATATAAAGGAGGCATTTTTTAATGTTAGTTACAGGTAAGGAAATTTTACAAGATGCTCACAAAAATAATTATGCTGTAGGAGCATTTAATGTAAACAATATGGAGATTGTTCAAGCAATAATAGAGGCAGCTGAGGAAACCAATTCTCCAGTTATACTTCAAGCGAGTCAAGGAGGATTAAAGTATGCTGGTGTAGAGTATATAGCAGAATTAGGGAAATTAGCAGCTAGAAATGCAAAGGTACCAGTGGCAGTACATTTAGACCATGGTACAGATTTTGATCAAGTAATGCTTTGTATTAGACATGGATTTACATCAGTTATGATAGATGGTTCTAGATTTGATTTAGAAAAAAATATTGAAGTTACTAAAAAAGTAATAGAAGTAGCCCATGCAGTAGGAGTATCTGTAGAGGCAGAATTAGGTAAAATTGGTGGTACAGAAGATGATATTACTGTAGATGAAAGAGAAGCTACATTTACTGATCCTGAAGAGGCTAAAAGATTTGTAGATGAAACAAATGTAGATTATTTAGCCATAGCAGTGGGAACTGCCCATGGACCTTATAAAGGAGAGCCAAAAATTGATTTTGATAGAATTAAGGCTATTAAAGAAATAACAAATATTCCTTTAGTATTACATGGTTCCAGTGGAGTACCAGCTGATAGTATTAAAGAGGCTGTATCCCTTGGAATTAATAAAATAAATATAGATACTGATTTAAGAATAGCTTTTAGCAATGCAGTTAAAGAATTTATAAAAGAAAATCCAGAGAATATAGACCCAAGAAAAATATTAGGACCAGCAAAAGAGGCTATGAAAGAAGCTATTATAGAAAAAATGCAATTATTTGGATCTGCAGGGAGGGCTTAGGCAATTGACAATGCACAATTGTAAACTGTGCATTGAAAAAGGGGGTATTTAAATAAGTGAAATTATTTATTGATACTGCTAATATAGATGAAATTAGAGAAATAAACCAGTGGGGAGTTTTATCAGGAGTAACTACCAATCCTTCTTTAATTGCCAAAGAAGGTAGAGATTTAAAAGAGGTAATAGAGGAAATTGTATCAATAGTAGATGGGCCTATAAGTGGAGAGGTTATATCCTTAGAAAAGGATGGTATGCTTAATGAAGCTAGAGAATTAGCTAAAATTCATCCAAATATAGTGATTAAAATTCCTATGACAGGGGAAGGCTTAAAGGCTGTGAATATATTGTCTAAGGAAAACATTAAGACCAATGTAACTTTAGTATTTTCTCCTAATCAGGCCTTATTAGCAGCAAGAGCAGGAGCTAATTTTGTTAGTCCTTTTGTGGGACGACTAGATGATATAGGAAATGAAGGCTTATATATTATAGAGGACATAGTGGAGATATTTAATATTCATAATATAAAAACAGAAATAATTGCAGCAAGTATAAGACATCCTATACATGTAATTGAGGCAGCAAAACTAGGGGCACATATTGCAACTATTCCCTATAATGTATTTCGTCAAATGTTAGCTCACCCATTAACAGATATAGGTATAGAAAAATTTTTAAAGGATTGGGAACAATCTAAATAAATTTTTAAGAAAACAAAAGCTGTTAGATTATTAACAGCTT